>PATL01000040.1 GCA_002713605.1 bacterium | reverse complement strand
GTTTCTCTCATTTCAAGTGCTGCAATATGTCCATCCATTGTCGGTAGATCTAGTACAAGGAATACTAATTCCGGCTTTAAACGCACATATTCATCGACGGCTTTGTCGCCATCTTGACAGATTTCGGTGCTCCAACCTCTACGAGACATTATGTTTCTTAGCCTACCTTCCAAGATAGAATTGCCAACTACAACAAGAGCTACACGTGACATCTCAAACTGCACACAAGGGGTATGATACATGAAAGACGCGGTGTGAAAGTCAATCTAATATTGAGTCTAGGAACCATTCTGGATCAAAGTCTTTGAGATCTTCGTAGCCTTGTCCTACACCTGCTAAAACAATCGGTCTGCCTGTAGCGTGTGCTATAGAAAGTGCAGCACCTCCTTTGGCGTCAGTATCTAATTTACATAATGTAACGCCATCAAAATTTAATATTCTTTGGAATTCTTTTGCTTGTGTAACCGCATCATTCCCTGCTAACGCGTCAGCCACAAATATCACCAAATGTGGTTGAGTGATTCTATGCACTTTCCTAAGTTCTTCCATTAAATTTGTTTTGTTTTGCATTCTTCCCGCTGTATCAATTATTACAATATCGTCGCCCTTGGCTTTGGCGCTTTCTATGGCATCTCTAGAAACTGCAGCGGAATCGCCTCCTCTTTGGCTTTTGATACACCTAACACCGATTCGTTCAGCGTGAGTGGAAAGCTGATCTATGGCTCCTGCACGGAATGTATCTGCAGCGGCTAGAACTACGGAATATCCTTGTTCTTTAAGGCGGTGTGCAATTTTGGCTGTAGTAGTTGTCTTACCTGTACCATTAACGCCAACTATCATTATCGACACGGGGGTGTCTTCAGTTACAAAAGAGTGGATTGTTCTATCAAAATCCCAGTATCCGGCCTCAAGTAAATTTTGTAATGATTTACGAACTATCTTTTCGACTATAGATTCCAATCCAGTACGTGTGTCGATTCGCGAACCGATTAAATTCGCCTTTAACGTATTTATCACCTCCATAACTGCGGAATGCCCCATATCGGATTGTAACAATTCTTCTTCGAGTTCGAACAATATTTCGTCCAACACTGAGCCTCCGCGAATTATTTGTCCACCTTTAGTCACTTGGGCACCTGATAGATCTATTTCGAAGTCCTTTGCAACCGGTACCAATGCCCTACCTGTTGTTGTTTTCATACGATCTATGGGTTTGTTTTGAGGGGTTTGGATAGATTTAATTCGATCAATTTTTTCTGCTTGTTGTGCAATTTTTCTGGCTTTCTTGTCTTTCTCTTTAGAAAAAGGATTCTTGGATAAATCTTCTGAAAAATCGTCCCATTCGTCTTCTTCCAATTCGTGCTCTTGTGTGTCTTCGATAGAGGGTTTTGTTTTTTTTGATTCTTCTATAGCCGACAATAATTCTTCTCTTTTCTGAAGGATTTCTTCGGCTTCGGCAGAATCCTCTTCGATAGTAATCTCGTTTTTATCGACCGCGTCCTTTGTTTTTTTCTTGAAGCGATCGAAGAGTCCCATAAAATCCCTCTAATCATCAAGTGTTAATTCAGTTCCACGCTTTCTTTTTTTAGCCTGTTTTTTTGGTGGTATTGCTTGCAGTTCGCTCTTTTTTTCCGGTATTTCTTCGGGTTGTTCTTCCTGTAATGATGCTATTTGTTCGTTGAAAACATTGGCCAATGAAATTGTTGATTCTTCTATAGAGCTAAATTCAATTTTCATTTTATTCATCAATTGTAGAATCTCCTCTGTTCTTTTTGTTAAGATATCGATCGCCTCATCTAGAGGTTTTTCGGCTTGGACTCTGCTTCCAATATCAATTACGGCCCCTGTTTTAGGAGGGATGTCTGCGACGATTTGAACGCCTGAACCCAAAGGAATCATGGCGCCTTTGGCTCCGTTAGCAGGAATAGCGGATAATGTTTCGATTGTTTGAAGTTGTTCGAGTCTTATTTGTTCCAAGCGACCGACTTGTTGCTCAATGGATTCCATTCTCTGCCGGTTTAGTTCGACTTGTTGCGCAATGCGTTGCAATTCTGCCTTATCCACTGCGCTCATTGAACTGCCGAAGTTGTCGTCTGTCAAGAAGGCGTCGCAAAAGGGAATTCAAATTATCCAATAATAAAATCAATTATTTGATCGGCGGCTTCTTCGGCAGATACTTTTGTAGTATCAATTCTAATTTCGGGGTTTTTTGGTTCCTCATAGGGGCTTGATATTCCAGTGAAGTTAGGAATTTTTCCCGAACGTGCTTTTGCATATAGGCCCTTGACGTCCCTTTCTTCACAAACAGACAAGGGAGTATCTACAAACACTTCAATAAACTCATTTTCAGACATTAAAGAACGCACCATATTCCTTTCAGATTCGAAGGGGGATATGAAAGAGGTTATACAAATTAGTCCGCTGTTTAGCATTAGTTTTGCAACTTCTCCCACTCTTCTAATATTCTCAACCCGGTCAGCTGCTGTAAATCCTAAGTCTCTATTAAGCCCGTGTCTGATGTTATCGCCATCAAGCGTAATCGTATGCTTGCCCAGTGATTGTAATTTCTTCTCTAAAATATTTGCAATTGATGATTTGCCAGAGCCAGATAGCCCGGTAAACCATATTATCTTAGGAATTTGAGACTTTTGATCGGCTCTTGATTCCTTAGAAACATCCATTTTTTGCCAATGAATGTTTTCAGAACGGTGAAGAGCGAAATCAATTAGCCCCATCCCTACTGTATTATTCGAGAGTTTGTCTATAACAATAAAGCCCCCCATTGTTTGGTTGTTTTCATAAGAGTCGAAGGCTATTCTTTTATCTAATGAAATGTTGCAAACTCCTATTTCATTTAACTCCAAAGTTTTTGCAGGTAAATGGTCTAACGTATTCACATCAATGCGATATTTTAGTTTGCCCAATGTTAGTGATGCGGACTGTGTGCTTGATTTGAGAATGTATTGTCTTCCTGGAATCATAGCATCGTCACTCATCCACAAAATACGTGATTGGAACTGGTCCGCTTCTCCGCATGGGTCTTTTGATGCTGCAATAATGTCGCCTCTCGAAACATCAATCTCATCGTTCAATGTTATCGTAACTGATTGCCCTGCTGATGCTTTTGGCAATTCGCCGTCCCACGTGATTATGTTTTCAATTGTGGACTCTTTGCCCCCGGGATGTAATCTAATTTTGTCGCCGACTCTTGTTTCGCCACTTGCGATTAGTCCTGTGAATCCTCTAAAGCTCGAATTTGGTCGGTTTACCCACTGGACTGGCATCCTGAAAGGGGCCTGCTTTCTTTGGTTTCGGACTTCAATATTCTCAAGATATTGCATGATTGTTTCGCCATTATACCACGGTGTGTTCTCACTTTGTTCTACAACGTTATCACCAAATAATGCAGAAATTGGAACCGCAGTAATTGATTCTATATCGAGTGCTTCCTCTGCAAACTTCGAGTAATCTGAAACGATTTGGTCATAAACTTCTTGAGAATAATTTACTAAATCTAATTTGTTTACTGCCAATAATACTTTTTTGACGCCAACCATCGATACAATGAATGAATGCCTTCTTGTTTGTGTGAGGACTCCTTGTTCTGCATCAATTAAAATGATGGCTATATCAGCAGTCGATGCTCCTGTTGCCATATTTCTAGTATATTCTTCATGCCCGGGCGTATCTGCTACGATATATTTTCTCTTGTCAGTGGAAAAGAACCTGTACGCTACATCAATTGTAATTCCTTGTTCTCTCTCTGCAGCAAGGCCGTCTACTAATAATGCGAAATCTATCTCATTTCCTTGGGTTCCTATTTTTTTGGAGTCGTTTTTTAATGCAGATAATTGGTCGTCAAAAAGCATCTGCGACTCATACAACATACGTCCTATTAGTGTGGATTTTCCGTCATCAACAGATCCGCAAGTAATGAATCGGAGTAGGCTTTTTTCTTCGTGCGACTTCAGATAAGAATCGATGTCTTTGGATATCAATTCACTAATATGAGCCATTAGAAATACCCCTCTTGTTTCTTTTTTTCCATAGATGCATTGGAGTCGTGGTCAATGGTCCTACCCTGTCTTTCTGAGGTTGTAGTAAGAAGCATTTCTTGGATAATTTCAGGCAATGTGTTAGCTTCGGATTCTACTGCCCCTGTTAACGGATAGCACCCCAAAGTTCGAAATCTAACACTTTTCATCATTGGTTTTTCTCCTTCATTTAAAGGAATTCTATCATCATCTACTAATATCAAAGTTCCATCTCTTTCGACCACTGGCCTTTCCTTAGAGAAATATAATGGCACAATTGGTATTTTTTCTAAATGAATATATTGCCATATATCTAATTCTGTCCAATTTGATAATGGGAAAACTCGTATAGATTCTCCTTTGTTTTTTCGTGAATTATACAAATTCCAAAGTTCCGGCCTCTGATTTTTTGGGTCCCACCGGTGCTTGGATGTTCTGAATGAAAAGATTCTTTCTTTTGCTCTTGATTTTTCTTCGTCTCTTCTTGCTCCGCCGAATGCAACGTCAAACTGATGTTTGTCTAACGCTTGTTTTAGCCCTTCTGTTTTCATCACATCGGTATGTTTTGAAGATCCGTGGATAAACGGATTCATCCCCATTTCTTTTCCATCTGGATTAATATGGACAATTAAATCTACACCCAAATCTTTTGCTGTTTTGTCTCTAAAATCAATCATTTCTGAAAATTTCCACATAGTATCAATGTGCATTATCGGGAATGGGATTTTACCGGGATGAAAGGCCTTTCTAGCCAAATGAAGCATTACGGAAGAGTCTTTTCCAACAGAATATAACATTACTGGATTTTCCGCTTCGGCGACGACCTCTCTCATAATATGGATGGCTTCTGCCTCCAAAGCGTCGAGGTGGGACATGTGTTTGCGTAAGACAAGGTCTATTTCACATCGACGGGTTTTGGTCTGTTTTGATTTATCGAAAAAAATGCATAAAATCATTTAATTTACTGTAATTTGACCCAATCTGTGGTCCAACGATTATCTGCAGCTACAAGGAAATATGGATTTAATACATTTTCAACCAAATCATAATCAAGATTTTTTCCCGATGGCCCGACTACAATCCCCCCTGCTCCTGAAACTACTGCATGAGCGGCTGCTATGTCCCAACAAGAAGTGGGTCCGAATCTTGGATACAAATCGGCCGAACCTTCTGCGACTATGCACGCTTTCAAAGAAGATCCCATTCTAACTAGGTCATAATGCCCCAATTTTTGGGCAAATAACTCATCTTTTTCGCCCCTGTGTGACCCACTGGCTACTAATCTTACAGGAAGAGGTGGAGAGGAGGGGTTTACCATCATCAAACCGGTACCGTCAGGGCCCCTACGTTCAGAAGGTGCTATTACTCCTCCAGACCAAGTTGTTTTACTGACCGGTGCATGTACTACACCGAAAATAGGAGACCAGCGATTTTTTTTGCGACTCATTAGTGCTATATTTACTGTAAACATTCCATTTCTTTTGATAAATTCTTTTGTCCCATCTAATGGGTCTACTAGCCAACAAGTATCAGAAGAAAGAGGGTCTCCTTCGTTTCCTTCCTCTGATACGATGGGGGTGTCATCTATTTTTTTTAATTCGTCAACAATTATGTTATGTGCTGCTAAGTCTGCTTCGGTCAAGGGAGAATTGTCGCCCTTCTGTTCAATTCTTATGTTTCCTGACTTATTATAGATCTCAAGTATTGCTTCACCCGCTAACTCAGCGATTTGAATTATCTTTTCGAAATCCAAAGCTATCTCCCCAATATCTTAGAAATCTTGCATTTCTTTGGCTGCTTCTTCCAATTTTTCTCTCGCTTCGGATGAGAGATGGAATAAATACGGATCTTCCTCGCCCACTATTTCTTTCCAAGATGACATTGTTCTCGACCATATTTCTTGCTCCGAATTCCATTCTAGCCATCTGTCAACAAAGTCACAATGACGGTTGATTTCTTCGTCGTCTTCAGATAATTTGCGTAAGATAGTATTGGTTTGGGCTAATAACATACCAAAAGGAGCGTTTACTTTGTATGTTGTGAACGGGTTTCTTTCCTGGACAACGGTTAGATGTTCCCTCCAGAGCCCAAGAAATACGTCATATACCCATCCAATAATCAATACTACGAATAATACAGATAGGGCAATTGCTCCGAGGCCCCAATATGTCATTGGTATCGCTAACATTTCGGTGTCTGATTCAAACCTCCAACTGACATAAGGCCACATTAACAAAGTCAATGTTGTAATCCAAAAACCCATAGAAATGAGGGTTTGGCTTTGCTGAATGCGCCAGTATTGACGCATGAAAGTTTTCTTCAACATGACACACCCTAGGGCCTATCTGATTTCACCGTTACGCGTTAAAGTTGATTATTTGTCGCGAAAATGAGATACTACAACTGGTGCAGAAGATTCTGATGGATCAATAGTGTTAATCGAAACGATTGTGATATACCTTCTTTTGACGCCGTGGCGGCTACCAAAATTTGAATATACTTTTTCTCTAACTTGATCTTCATTTTCCGCGACTAAATCTATACAAAATTTTTGATTCGTCTTTCCTTGGCGGAATGACCCGTCTATCCGGTATGCTTGCATATTGCGGCCGAACTTCGACTTTGATATAAACGCCACGAAAACGGCGGAGACGATAATATTCAAATTTCGATAGATATTCATCTAGTTTTACTCAAGGTTCAAGAACGTGTTAGTTGCGATGTTTATCGATTATTGATGAGTGCTCCCTCCACTGTCGATGCTTCATCGGAACAAGATGAGGGAACATTGGAAGAACGATTAGCTAAAATCTCGCATGAAAAACTAGTTCAGGAAGTAATTTCGGTCTGGAACGAAGCAATGAAGATGGAGCAAGAATTAGTGATTTCAAGGCAACGGGCACGCGCGTTGGAATTAGAATTAGAGGCAATAGATTTGGAACAAGGAGATGGTCCCTCTGTTTCAGATCTTGAAGAGCAATTGCGTGTAATGAAAATTCGATATAGCCAGTTAGAGAATAAATTAGAGAATGAAAAAATAAGAAGAATAGACGGGGGTGGCATTTCAGAAGGGCGTTCACAGGAGCTGCAAGATGAGAATGCTAGATTNCTCAAAGTAGAAGAAGAGCAAATGATTTTAATTTTAGATATGGAAGCACAAATAGACCGTTTGCTGGCNACAATCAAAGATAGTTAATCATTCATTTTTGAAATGAAATCTGTTAACACGTTCTGCAAAGTATTGGCATTNTCAAAAGATTCTGTCAAATTACCGGTGATTATCCAATCNGCTCCTGCGTCGGATGCAGCCTTTGCGGTTTCTCCGTCTCTGATTCCTCCTCCAACAACAATTGTCAGATTACATGACTCTCTGGCCGCTTTAATTANATCTGGAGATACTGGNGTTTGAGCGCCGCTTCCNGCTTCAAGATAGATTATTCTGAATCCGTAATATTCTGCTGTTGTTGCGTATGCAGAAATTCTTTCTGTTTCAGATGGACGGATTAGNTCTGCTTGGCCTACTTCTCCTGCTTTGCCTCCGGGTTCACAAATAATATANCCCATNGGCAATGGTGAAATTCCAGCTTTTTTAATGAATAATGAGCCTGCAACTTGTTCTTCGATTAAGTATCTAGGCGATTTGCTATTCATTAGCATCATGAAAGTGATTGCGTCTGCGGCAGGTGAAAGTGCNGCTGCCCCCTGGGGAAACAGTACGACCGGNACTTTCCAATTTTTTTCTTCTGAAAAATCTGANTCTTGNGACGAAGCCCAAGTTACCAACTCTAATGCTTCTTGGATTGCAACTACGGTATTGTTTACGTTGTCCATATCTGTATCACTTGAGCCCCCCACGAGTATCATTTTGCTGCCNGCNGCAACCGCTGCCATCGCCCTTTTAGCAGCAGTATCGGGAGTTTGGTCNGCAGGGTCTATCAAAATGGCGTGTCTTGTGCTTTTTGTCTTATCACAAACATNTTCCAATGTCTGACTCTCCACCCCGCCCATATTAGTCCCTGAATGCATCAAGCATCTAATATTTTACAAAGATCTATTCGNATAAAGAAGATTCTGCGGTATTGATTCCTAAATTGACTCTTCCAATTAATGCAGTGCGAGGGTCTTGGCCGTGCCATTGCATTTTTTGTATCAAATTGTCNCCAATATTTTCATTTTTGCTCCATATTTCTATGGTCTGGTCTGGTCTGATTCCAAAAATATCTGTATCTGTTTTTGAAATTGTTACGCCTCCGTNCCATAATTCTTTAGANTTTTTAGTTCTGAAGTCGATTATTCTGTCAAATTTCATTTGACCNGCNCCTAAATATCCTGCACCGNAAAAATTGAGTTGGTCCTCTTCTATNCCCTTTACTATAGATTTNAAATGTAAATTAGCCCCTCTTTCTGCGAGAGAGATNGAAAGTGATTTAACAAACCAAGAGTATCTAACCGCTGTAGAGTTTTCTTTNGGTTGTTGATTAAATAAATTGCCTGCCCACTTAATTGGAATTATTGGCCATTCAGAAAAAATACCTGGTTCCTCTCCGTACATCCCAGATTCTGCCTTTTCATCGAATACATGAATTTCTAAATTGGGATTTATGTCAAATAGCCTATGGCCGCATGCGAATACTTCTATTCCTGANCCAATGATAGCGATTTTCATAATATCTTCTCATTGTAATTTTAATTAATTTAAATTTTCAAGNGCTTTTAATGCAGTATTAACATGGATTGCAGTCCCTAAAGACAGNGCTTCTTCGTCTACTTTGAACATGGGGTGATGTACGTCATAAACAGCGTCTATGTCGGGATTGCCNACCCCTAGGAAAGAAAAACAACCAGGTATTTCTTCTGTGTAATATGCAAAATCTTCTCCACCCATAATTGGATCGGGCATTTCTATAAGATTTTCTTCTCCGAGGATTTCTTTTGCTGCTGATTTTCCTAATTGCCAGCATTCAGCATCATTTATTGTGGGCGGGTAATCGTTTCCAGGGAAGGAAACTTCAGCTTCNCAGCGATTGGCTNCGGCTATCGATTGCGCTACTTCTTTGACNCGTGTTTGTAATTTTGATACNCCTTCAACAGTTAACGATCTGATTGTTCCTTGTAACTCCATAGTGGAAGGAATAACATTGAAGGCACTGCCGGCATTTGCCATCGTGATNCTGATTACCCCTGGTTCTAAGGGACTTAGTTCTCGAGACACTAAAGTTTGAAGTTCNACTACTATCTTTGATCCTGTGACTACGGGGTCGTTTGTATGGTGNGGAGCGGCTGCGTGNCCCCCTTTTCCCTTAACTATAATTTTGATAGATGATGTTGCGGCTAAAAGAGTNCCTTCTTTAGATGCTAATGTGCCTACGGGAATTGTCCCTGCAACGTGCAATGCAAAAATTTGTTGTACCTTGGGCTCCAACAATACGCCTTGTTCNCTCATCATTTTACCCCCTGCCCCNCCTTCTTCAGCTGGTTGAAAAATTAATTTGATTGTTCCATTTATTTTNTCTTCATTTTCTTTCAACACTCTTGCTGCTCCGAGAAGCATAGCAGTATGGCAATCGTGCCCACATGCGTGCATTTTACCATCGATTTCGCTTTTGAAATCTATATCAGTTTCTTCGTGTATCGGTAAAGCGTCCATGTCCGCNCTCAATGCTATACAAGGGCCATCGCCATTGCCTATCGTACCAACAACTCCGGTTATTGCAATGTCTTTTTTNTATGGAATTTTTAAATCCTTCAAAGTATTTTGAACTAGTTTACTTGTTTCAAATTCTTCGTACATCAGTTCTGGATGGCGATGTATTGTTCTTCTTTTTTCTACGATCCATTGCTGTATTCCTTTAGATTGGGAAGCTATCTCACCGATTTCCATATGTGTACTGCAGAAGATGTTTCATTATTAGAATGATGTTGGTNGGGGNAATGGTGAATGAAAGATTTTCNGNTCTNTCTTAATGAATAGAGATTAGTTGTGGTCCTTTTTTGGCTATTTTTACTATTGAAAGNGCGTGGACTGGGCAAAAAGGAATACAAAAATTACAATGAGTGCAAGANGGTTCGTCAACTACAGCTAACAAAGTGTCCAACACCAAAGCATTCACGGGGCACAAAGATACACAAGCCGCACAACCAAAACANCGATCATTGTCGATAACAAATTCAGAATCTGGNACCCTTGGCACGATTCTNCTGAAGAGGTTTTAGTTCTGAACGTATCCCCCGAACCCCTTNGTTTCCACTGGAAGGAATAAAAGATAGATTTCAATAATTTTTAATCATAAATTCAATTGATTTCAANATACAATCTTATTATAAAATCGAAAACACATAAACATTTTGAAACCNCTAAAAAAAATTAGATACTAATAAGATATTTCTACTGGAAATATAGGGGATGGAGTTCCAAAGACCTCATGATGCTTAGCATAGTCGGTAAACTATGGTGCTATACACCCCCGGACAATCTTCAGGTTATCCNAGGNCCGAAGTTAAAGAAGGGATTAGATTTCATTTTTTGGGTGGTGGTAACGAAGTTGGTAATGTTGGTTGCGTAATTGAAGATAACACCGGAACCCGAATTTTAATCGATTATGGCTTAGCACCCACAAGACCTCCNAAATANCCCGATCAATGCCCTCCTATTACTGACGCAATCATTACTCATAGTCATATAGATCATATTGGAATGGTCCCCTGGCTAACCCAATTTAATAATGTCAGATTTCATGGTACAAGCTTAACTTCTGCAGTTTCTGAAATAATGTGGAGGGATACNTACAAAGTTTCGAAAATAGAAGGATACCCTCTTACATGGGACAAAAGGGATTTGGAATATGCCCTTGAGTCTTGGATAACACACGATTATGGTGAATGGTTCTCTATTGGGGCGTGGAAATGNAGGCTGCATCGAGCAGGCCACATGCCCGGTGCAGCAATGATAGAAATAGAAACACCAACACATCGAATATTGTGGTCAGGAGATCTTGATACAAGAGATAGCCCCAATACAACGGGTGCAGAACCAATAAAATGTGACATTCTTTGTTTNGAAGCNACATATGGNGGAAAGATACATCCGGACAGNCCCGAAGAGGAAGCTAGACTCGTCTCCGAAGTCAAAAAAATAGTAGAAAGAGGAGGAGTTGCATTAATCCCCGCTTTCGCATCNGGANGAGGCCAAGACATCCTTCGTATATTGTATAGAGATGCCCCCCATNTTAATGTTCATTATGACGGAATGGGGACAAGATTAACNAGAAAATGGTTNGAAAATCCAGAACACATCAAAGATCTAGAAACATTCGAAAAGGTTTGGAAATGGACTAAAAAAGTCTCTAGCAAATCGGACCGGAAAAAGGCACTACAGGCCGACGTCATTGTTACAACCAGTGGGATGTTAGACGGCGGTCCCGCACTTTGGTATCTAAATCGNTTACGAACAGATCTATCAAATGGTATTTTATTAACNGGCTATCAAGCGGAAAATTCCGGAGGAAGAAAATTGTTAGAAGAAGGNAAAATCAACATTTTTGGAAACCTCACTAANATAGATTTAGACGTTATGCAGTTTCAGTTATCCAATCACGCTGGCCATGCCGAATTATGTAATTTTGCAAAGATNTGTGACCCTAAAAATATGATTTTATTCCACGCNCCCGAAGAAAGTAGAAATGTTATTTTTTCCGAATTAGGAAAAAAAATANAAATTCATTTACCTGTTAATGGCACCCCAATCCACATAAATTCGTGAATCAGGTGCTCCGAACAATTCATAGGCCTCATGTCTAATGGAAAAGTATCTGGACAGATGTCTGGGATGAATGAAAAACAGGAGATGAAAAAAAATATGGACGCATTAGACAAACAATTTGGAATAACAGAAGCGGGCAGTACCGTGAATGGNGAACTTAGAGCAGGANTGACAACATTCCTGACTATGGCATACATTCTCGTAGTCAACCCATCGATGTTGAGTAACTTCGGACAAACGGGAATACCCTTTGACGATGCATTATTCGCAACGGCCGTAGCCGCCTTTATNGGNTGCNTGGTAATGGGACTTTGGGCTAACTTACCGTTCGCATTAGCACCAGGAATGGGGCTCAATGCCTACTTNACATTCGCTGTAGTTGGCGCAATGGGTGTNGCTTGGGACGTAGCTCTTGCTGCAGTATTGGTTGAGGGTGTAATCTTCATGATAATGTCTCTACCTCAAGTAGGATGGAGAACTGCAATGATAAANGCAATCCCAACNGANCTGAAAATCGCTACAGGAGCNGGTATCGGAATGTTCCTTGCTATTATCGGANTAAGNGAAATGGGTTGGATTCAAGATGACGGNGCAACACTGGTAAACCTAGCAACAACAGAATCATTTGGATATGATCACGGTGCATTAATTTCAATGGTNGCATTAATTGCAATTGCAGTAATGATGGCNCGAGGAATAAAAGGCGCNATAATTTATGGAATNGCAGGAGCATCANTATATGGNTGGGCAGTANANGCTTACGACCCATACAANGANTTNTTGGCNGGAGGNGCAGGTTGGGCATCACCNNNNGCANAATGGCCATCNGCAGATTTCGGNTTTGTTGGANTNCCNGAAGAAACAATGGGAGCAGCATTAAGCGCATTGGGCGATGTGGGTTCAGCAGACGGAACCACAATGGGTGCCTTTTTGCTAGTAATGATTACTTTCTTATTCGTTGATATCTTTGACACTGCAGGTACACTTTATTCTGTAGGTCGTCAAGCAGGATATGTTGACGAAAACGATGAACTTATGAATTCAGACGAAGCTTTCATGTCCGATGCAGCAGCAACAATTGTGGGTGCATTAACTGGAACAAGCACAACAACCACTTACATCGAATCAGTTGCAGGTGTTGAAGACGGCGGAAAGACTGGCCTAACTGCAGTTACGGTGGGTGTTTTGATGCTTACAGGCTTGTTCTTTTCAAACATATTCCAAGCGATCCCTACTTTCGCAGCAGCATGTGCACTAGTAGTAATTGGAGCTATGATGATGAGACAAGCAGCAGATATCGATTGGAACAACGGAGAAGTGGCATTGCCTGCTTTCCTAACAATGGTCATGATGCCATTTACTTATTCCATTGCAGATGGTATAGCATGGGGTGTAATCTCATACGTTGCTATCAAAGCAGGAATGGGCAAGTTCGACGAAATCAACAAGATCATGGGAACACTTGCAATACTCATGATAATGTTCTACCTTGGTCCTGGCGACACATCAACATTCGATTGGATCTTTGAGACAATCGGATTAAACGAGTGAGTAGAATAACGTAAAAGGAACTCTCGGGCCCTATGGGCCCGGGAGCCTCCTCTCAAAAGGTGTTATAGATGTCAATTTTTGATAAAGAAATAACACAAAAACTTCAACAACAAATCCGAACAATTCCTAACTTCCCCATAGAAGGGATAATGTTCAGAGACATAACTCCTTTACTTAATTCAGGAGAATATTTGAACATGGTTACCAACATGTTTGTAGATATTTGCAATCATTATGGCTGGACTCCAGATTACATTGTCGGACCAGAAGCCCGTGGGTTCATTTTTGGCCCTTTGTTAGCTGCTAAATTAGGGGTTGGATTCATACCGATCAGAAAACCTGGAAAACTACCATCTTCGACCATACAAATAGAATATTCTTTGGAATACGGCTCTAATATTTTAGAGATGCATGATGATGCTATATCTGAAGCCTCCAAAGTAATCATCATCGACGATCTACTTGCAACAGGCGGCACAGTAGATGCGTGTGTAAAACTATGCCAGCAACAAGGCGCAGAAGTAATCGGAAATTTATTTGTCATAGAACTTGAAGGCCTAGGGGCAAGAGACAAATTATCCCCAATTCCTTGCGAATCACTATTATTGTATCCTGCTTAGCCAAAGAAAAAAGATACCATACCCCCGATTCTTTCAAAGAGTCCCCCGGGTTGCCAATAGAAGATAGCCATGGCAGACAAGGTTCCACCACCACCGCCTAAGCCTCCACAGAGGCCAAGAAAAGCACCTCCTGCCAAGCCTCCAATGCCTCCAGCAAAACCGCCAGCTCCTCCAGCAAAACCGCCAGCTCCTCCAGCAAAACCACCAGCACCTCCAGCAAAACCGCCAACTCCTCCTCAACCAAAAAAGGAGAAAGCTAAATCTCCTCCTAAGCGTAAACCCAAACCCAAACCCAAAGGGAAGCCAAAAGGGAAACCAAAACCAAAAGGCAAACCAACTAAAAAGAAGAAAAGAAAAGGTCGTAGAATTAACATTAAGTTGGGTCTGAGGCAAAAGAAAATCACCGACGATGAAGATACTTATTCAGATCAAATCGGTTGGACTTCAATGGAAGAAAACTTTGAAGATTATGAAGACACAACTCCTAAAGAACCAGAAATTGTAACTCATCAATGTTCGATGTGCGGTGCAATGATGCGAATACCCCGGCCAAAGAGAGAGAGATACAAAGTAATTTGCGCACACCCAGAATGTGGCCATTCTGACATGATAGGAATATAATCATATCAAGACATATGATATTCTCTTCATCGAAGCCACTATCAATACAAAAATCAATATTTTCCTAATTAATGATTGATGGGCATTTTCGGAACCATATTTTGCTCCTATATATCCTCCTAATAGTACCGCCACAACAAAGGGCAACAAAATTTTCAAATCTATTACCAACTGTCCTGAAATTCCAGCCCCTAGTAGCCCAGCCATCGAGTTAACCCAAATAAAAAGTGCAGCCGTAGCGGCAGCAGTTTTAGGATCAGCCCATTTTTTTAGTAAAAGTATTGGCGATAAGAAAATACCTCCTCCTACTCCGATGACGCCACTCATTAGGCCAATACCTCCTCCAATGGGAAGAGAATAATATATGCCGGGATTATTTATTTCCACGTCAGAATAATTTTCTTTAATTTGAAATAACTTATATGCCGCCCAAATTAAAGTAATTGATAGGATCGTATCATAAAAAGCCCCATCGACTTTCAGATACCCTCCAATAATTGCAAACGGAATACTTGCAAAAATGAATGGTAAAGTCAATTCTAAATTAAAAAATCCTGCTTTTCTATAATGGTAAAAAGCAATAGCAGCAACAACTAAATTCAATGCCCATGCATGCTGTTTTAACCACCCACTATCATATTCAGCATAGATCGTTAAAGACAAT
The DNA here is from genome assembly GCA_002713605.1 of bacterium. The sequence continues at coordinate 20,921 of PATL01000040.1, read as the reverse complement.
ATTGCCAAATATCCCGATGCCCCACCGTGGCCAACACTAGAATATAGTAAAGCGATTAAAAATAACAAAAAGAGAATTAAAAGCTCTCCTTCAATCAACACAATTCGGCGTCTCATTGATAATATTTGAACAACACTCTCCTGTATTCAACGCATAATTCATTTGTACAGCACTCTTCGCCGATTATATGGAGGTAGGGNTAAGTATTGATAGAGCTAAGATATTGATATCAGAAAGCAAATTAAATCTTCCTTCAGAAAATATACATCTTGATAATGCCAATGGCAGAATACTTGCGGAGGGACTACCTTCCAAAGTAAACGANCCTCGTTTTAACAATTCTGCTATGGATGGATGGGCGGTAAGAGAANCNGACTGCCAACATGGTGGTGAGACCATTTTGAAAATCGTGGGNACAATTCAAGCCGGTGCNGAACAAACAATTTCAATAAATTCGGGCGAAGCCTGTAAGATAACAACNGGTGCCCCTATACCAAATGGTGCCGATGCAATTGTAATTGTTGAAGATAGCAGAGTCGANGGAAACAATGTTATTATTTTNGGCCCCGCAAAAAAATCTTTTATTCGAATAAAAGGAGAAAATTTATCAAAAGGAAATTTGGCTCTTTCAGAAGGAACATGTATGACNGCCTCAACAATCTCTCTTGCAGCGACTATGGGTTATGATGAGATTCCAGTATACAGAAAACCCATNATTGGAATAATTAGTACTGGTGACGAACTAGTAATGCCTAATTCANAAATCAACGATCACCAAATTTTTGAATCAAACTCATTCGGAATCGCTGCTTTAGTTGAAAAAATGGGCGGAGACCCAATCAGGTATGGNATAGTTACAGATTCAATAGATCAATTGCGAAAAACTCTCAATCACGCTGTAGATAATTGTGACGCAATCATAACATCCGGNGGAGTATCTATGGGGGATTGGGATATTGTAAGAAAAATTATGGAAACGGAAGGAGAGATTAATTTCTGGAAAGTAAATATGAGGCCAGGGGGCCCCCCACTTTTTGGAAAATGGAAAAAGAAACCTNTGTTTGGATTACCTGGCAACCCGGTCAGTAGCCATTTAGTATTCTTGATGTTAGTTTGTCCATGGTTTTCTAATACTTATGGCATTGAAGAAACAGCCCCNCCAAATTTAGGAAAAAAAGTCAGAGTGAGGATGAAAGACGCCGTTAAAGGAGCAAAAAANAAACTTTGCTTAAGACGAATCAAAATAACAAGCAGAGACAAGGAGTTAGAAGCTTCAACCCATACTCANCAAGGCAGTGGAAATATACACAGCATGGTTGCCCATAATGGAGTTACACTATTACCTCCGAATACAGACGCAAAAATAGGAGAAATTATTGATGCATTTTGGTTTAATTGATAAGAAATAGAATACATTTCTTCAATAACGGTCAACATTCCGTTGAATATAGTTAGGGGGGGCGATAATGGCTCGTAATAAAAAAAATACTACCNCCAGTCAAGGCTGGATTGAAGTCAAGGGAGCGAGAACCCACAATCTACAAGATATCGATGTAGAGATACCTAGGGGAAAATTTGTGGTTATTTCGGGAGTTTCNGGCTCGGGAAAATCAAGTTTGGCATTTGACACCCTATATGCTGAAGGACAAAGGCGGTATGTTGAGAGCCTAAGCTCATACGCCCGCCAATTTTTAGGNCAAATGAAGAAACCTGATTGCGACTCTATAGAAGGNCTATCCCCAGCAATCAGCATNGATCAAAAACAAGGTAGTCACAATCCAAGATCAACAGTCGCTACNGTTACTGAAATAATGGATTACATGAGATTACTTTGGGCTAGAGTCGGAATCCCTCATTGTCCTGATTGCGGTAGAGAAGTTGCTAGAAGGACAGTCCAGGAAATTGTAGATGACATAATGTGGCGTTTTGAAGAGCANGCCGTAGCAATTTGGAGCCCCACAATTAGAAATAGAAAGGGAACCCATGCCGATTTATTCAAAGCATTAGTCGAACAAGGATATTTAGAAGGTAAAATAAATGGCCGNGAAGCAAATTTCGAACAACCTCAGAATTTAGAAAAGAACCTCAGACANGATATCGACGTTAGAATTGATAGGATGAAATTGAATAGAACTAACAGACAGAGATTAACGGAAGCAATCGAATCAGGAATTCGTTTAGGAGGCGGAACAATTGCTGTTGAAAGTCTGAAGAAGAGCAAAGGCAAAAATCTCCGTAATGAAGAGGCAGAAAAAACGCAAGAAGGGCAAATAATACCTTATTCTGAAGAATTTGCNTGCCCTGAGCATGGTGCCTTTTTGCCTGAAATGTCTCCTAGAGTATTTTCCTTTAACAATCCACTCGGAGCTTGCCCCAATTGTCAAGGATTAGGAATTCAAAGAGAATTTTCTCCTGACTTGGTCATTGATCGAACAGCATCAGTAGAAGACGGNTGTATTAGNCCATTCAGATCTTCAATGATGTCTGGTTGGTACAAGAGTCAAATGAGGCANGTNTGNNANCACTATGGNATCCCTACGAATTTAGAGTTTGGAAGCTTGAGCGAAGACGAACAAGACATTCTTCTTTACGGTTCAGGAGGCACTGCAATCTCCTTTGAGTTTACATCCGAAAAAGGGTCCACATATCAAATGTTAAGGCCATGGGAAGGAGTCTTCAACAGGATCCGTAGAACTTATACCGAAACATCTTCGGATAGAACAAGGTCAAGAATGGCATCATATATGAATGACGAACCTTGCCCTGATTGTAAAGGCAAAAAACTCAATGATGCAGTTAGTAAAGTCATAGTCGGAGGCATTTCTTTACCCTCAATTTCTTCTTGTAGCGTATTAGAAGCATTAGCAGTTGTGCAGTATTGGAGAGCAGGAGAACTAGACCAAACATGGGATAAATTAGGAAGGGATAAACCAACTAGTGAGATTATTTCAAAAACAATCCAATTATCCGAAAAATCAATTTTTATCGGCACGGAAATAATTAAAGAAATTGAATCTAGATTACGCTTTCTTGCATTGGTCGGTTTGGACTATCTTACTTTAGATAGAAGAGCCAGCACACTTTCAGGAGGAGAATCCCAAAGAATTAGACTAGCAACGCAAATCGGAACCCGTTTGACAGGAGTGATGTATGTTTTAGACGAACCAAGTATAGGGTTACATCCTAGAGACAACAACCGTCTTTTAGAAACTCTAAGGGAACTGACTGCATTAGGTAATACTTTGCTTGTTGTTGAACATGATGAAGCAACTCTAAGACAAGCCGATTGGCTTGTTGACATAGGGCCCGGTGCAGGCAAAGAAGGAGGTAATGTATTAGTTAGCGGAGAGCTAGAAGAATTAATTTCTAATGATGAAAGTATTACTGGAGCGTACTTGTCCGGAAAAGAAAAAATTCCCATCCCTAACGATAGAAAAACTCCTGATGAGGGAAAATGGATCCGCATTGTAGGCGCTAGAGAAAACAATCTTCAGAATATAGATGTTTCAATTCCTTTAGGATGTGTGGTTGCAATTACTGGCGTTTCTGGCTCGGGCAAATCTTCGTTAGTGGCATCAACCCTAGCTCCTGCATTATTGCGCGAAATACATGGTACTGACACGTCTCCGGGGCGCCATGATAAGATGGAAGGGTTCGAAGCCGTAGACAAAGCAATAGTAATTGATCAATCTCCAATTGGCAGAACACCTCGATCAAATGCTGCGACATATACGGGAGCATTCGGACACATAAGAAACCTCTTTGCGGCAACAACAATCTCTAAAGAAAGGGGATACCAACCTGGACAATTTTCTTTCAATGTTAAAGGTGGCCGATGCGAATCCTGTAAAGGCGCTGGGTCAATAAAATTAGAAATGAATTTCTTGCCAGATGTTTGGGTTACATGTGATGTTTGCAAAGGTAAAAGATATACTAGAGAAACTTTGGAAGTTGAATGGAAAGGAAAAACCATTCAAGACGTTTTAGACATGTCTGTTGACGAAGCAGTGACGTTTTTCCAAAATCAAAAATCATTAAATCGAATTCTTACGACATTAAAGGACGTAGGCCTAGGTTACATTAGACTCGGCCAACCAGCAACAACTCTATCCGGCGGGGAAGCACAACGAGTAAAATTGGCATCTGAATTACATAGACCTACCAGGAGCCACACCGTGTATATCTTAGACGAACCTACTACGGGCCTTTCTATGTTCGATGTCCATCAGCTAACAGAAGTAATGCTCCGCCTACGAAGAAATGGACACACTGTAATTGTAATAGAACATCACTTAGACGTGGTTAAATGTGCAGACTGGGTAATCGATCTTGGCCCGGAAGGCGGAGAATTAGGCGGACTTATAGTGGCTGAAGGCCCTCCTGAAGAAATCATCAAAGTAAGGGGTAGTTATACGGGATTACATCTTAAAGAACTTCTAGATTAGTATTTACAGGGCTAAGATTTGAGTAGGACTACCCTTTGAGGTGTAATGATGTACCGTTCAACAAACCCTACACTTTCAGATTCTACCTTTGATAAGTCCAACTACAACAATAATCTGTGGGACGACGAATCTAATTTCATGACCATGGAAGGAACGGTAGAAAAAACAGCCATACTCCTAATTTTAACAACAACTTTGGCTATAGCAACTTACATAACAATACCCGAACTATCAGTCATAGGATTTTTAGGAGGAATCATTATTTTCCTAATAATAGTATTTACAAAATCTACCAGTCCATTTTTGATATGTTCTTATGCAATTTTTGAAGGTATTTTATTGGGCGGCCTTACATATTCTATAGAGAATTCAGTAGATTATCCAGGATTAGGAATACTTGCAGCAGCACTAACCTTCGTTATTTTAGGTTCGATGTTGGCCATATATCGTGCAGGCATAATTTCATGGAATAGAAATCTTGCAATCGCAGTCTATTCTTCATTAGGTGCAATATTAATCATATATCTGATATCTTTCATTGGTATCTTTTTAGGATACAAAATCCCTCTTATTCATGGAAATGGATTGGTGGGCATAGGGTTCTCTCTCTTTGTAATCGGGATTGGGGCCCTTTGCTTAGTTGCCGATTTCGATTTCATTGAAAGGGGTGTTAAAAGAGGAGCTCCCAAACAATTAGAATGGAGAGCAGCATTTGGTTTGATGGTGACTTTAATTTGGTTATATATAGAGATTCTAATCCTTCTTGCTAAACTGGCATCTAGAAGATGATAAGATGGAAATAGATCTAATATTAGGGTTGACGTTGGCCGGTATTACGCTAGGTTTTGTTGAGGGAATAAAACCAGGGCCATTACTTACAATGGTCATCAAAGAGACACTCTCTGGAGGGCTTAGGGCCGGAGCATGGACTGCCGCGGCCCCAATATTTACAGACGGCCCTTTAGTGATAATTAGTCTATTTGCGGCTGCATGGTTTGCAACACAACCGTTTGCATTATTTACAATTTCAATCGTTGGAGGACTTTTTCTAATTAAGATGGGAATTGATTGTTTTTCCATAGAGCCACCAATTGGTGACGATCTACTCACAGATGCTAAAGGAGCATTTCGGAGAGGCCTCCTGGTCAATTTATTGAATCCAAATGTTTACGTTTTTTGGTTTTTAATAGGCGGTCCGTTAATGGCTTCGGCAGCTGAAAAAGAGCCTTTAGCCCCCATAGCCTATGCTTTATCTTTCTTAATCTCAATAATTTTGGTGAAGACCTTTATTGCTTATTTATTCGATAAAACACGTGGCAACATTTCTGCTAAAAACTACAAACTCGCCCTATCTTTCTGTGGAGTTGCAATGTTAATATTTGCTGGCGGCTTTATCCTACAAGGAATTGACATTTGGTCCAACGGTTTCTAAATCAAGCTAATGTTTGAGGACCGCCTTCTGGTAAAACATTCAATGGAATAGTAGAGCCTCTGAGACTTGGGCCCATCATTGTAGTTCCATAAATGCCCTCATCTTGAAGATTATTTCCAATGTTATGGGATAGTCCAAACCAAGGCCTTCCGTGATTATCAACAAGAATATCGATAAAATCTCCAAATCCGCCGCATCTATTGTATCCACAATCCTCTTCCAAACTCAAAGGATCTCCAAAATCATTTACTTGAACAGTAGTAATTAGTGGATTTTCATTGAAAGAATCAGTCATTATTGAGATATAACCATTCCAAGTATCTCCTCCTGTATCTCCTAGATATGCGAAGGCAACTCGGCCGCTATCTCCTGCCGCAACGGCAGGAAAACCAGTCCCATTTAGTCCAGGGGGAGCTATCATCAACGGGGCACTCCATGAATCTCCTTTATCGAATGAATAGGAATAGTAAGGCAAATCATCTGCGCCTATCCACATTGCATGTAAATTGTCTTCTTCGTCAGGATATACTTGAGCCTCTTCAAAATTCCAAGTATCTGCCATACCAGTTACATCTGTGGGTAGTTCATGCTCAGTCCAAGTCAAACCCCCATTAGTACTTCTGTAAATTGAATAACCTTCGCCATCGCAACTAGGATTGCCTCTGTAGAAATTACCATCATTTGCTCCCACCATGTGGCCAGTCAAACCTCCGCTGTTACAATTAGCCGGAGCACCTGGAACTTCAGGCCCCCAAGTTAAACCCCCATCATTGCTCGTCGAACAAAGAGGAGATTGCCAATTTCCGTTGACACAGAACACCCATGTAGTTTCATGCAAAACTGCATTATATGGAGAAGAGGCAATGGTTTGATGATCTTGAACCGAATATCCNGTNGCAAATGAAGCCAGNCCAAATGGNCCCCANGTNTCTCCCTCATCNTCNGACCATTCAACAGTCATTCCNGCCAATGCATGCATATCGAATTTCATTATTCTATCAGTCCANCTATCNACATATACGTANGGNTCATTACTATTAGCNACAGCACCCTGATANGTATTTTCACAAGAATATGAAGANACATCAACCATNTCAATCATNNCAGTACANCTGATAATTGCAGTAGANCCNCCNGGGCCGTTACCCCAACTAGTCATGTACANATTATCTGCNGAGGTNATNCCNATTGTNGGCTCNAAAGTNGAAAAACCAATCCCATAATACGTNCCTTCGGTACATATNGGNATATTTTCNCCTTCTAGAATCGAAGTCCCATTAATTACGTGCGGAGCAACCAANGCATNNACAGCTCCCGGATAATGATACCAAGTATTATTGGCAATACCATTTGGNCACAAGTCATCAAATGGNCTATATTCTTTTATTTCATCTACTGAATTTCCAGCAAAACAACCAGCAATCATTGGAGCCAAAAAAAGTAAGATCATACTCCCGGCGATTGCACGCATACCCNCCCGTCAATGCACTACATACATCACAATAACGGCCAAACCATCATGACATCTTTAATGTTGAATTACCACCAATTGGCAATTCTGGAAGATTAACCAAATCTCCGTAAAGAGCAGGACCATTTGTGAATGTACCAATTATTGCTTCTTCAAAACCAGCGGNATTATGGGCTAGAGCAATCCAAGGTCGNCCATCATCATCAATTTCAACATCGATAAAATCTCCAAATCCTCCACAGCGAACATTGCCACAATCAGAAGTAATATCNAATGGATCTGTAGGCAAATTTACAGCTACGCTTGTAATCAATGGATAATCTGCGAACGAATCAGTCATTATTGCCATATATCCGCCCCAACCAACTCCACCACTTGTGGTATTATTTGCACTAACATCGTTCACTTCTCCAATATATCCAATAACAACTTTACCATCATCTCCAGCAAAAATTGTAGGAAAGCCCGTTTCTTTTATTCCTGGAGCAGCGACCATCAAGGGAGAATTCCAAGTTTCTCCCTTGTCAGCTGAATTAGCATACCAAATCATTTGATCTGTAGATATCCAAGTAGCATGAACATTGCCTGCCTCATCTACGGCAGTAGCAACCTCATGAGAATGCCAACCTTGTTGCATTCCAACTTCTGTAGTGATAGTATGTTCGCTCCAAGTATAACCCCCATCATGAGAAGCGTAAACAGCCGGNCCTTCACATGAAGGATTNCCTCTGTAGATTGAACCATCAGAACCACCAGCAACATGTCCATGAAGTCCCGAACATTGATTTCCGAAACTTTCAGTAGGATATCCTATTTGTTGAGCGTCCCATGTATGACCNCCATCCAATGATCTCGAACATTGTGCACCAGCAGCAGGNGAACCTGTATTGATGCAGTAGACATATACTACATCACCAACTATTGCATTTGAGTGCGGCATTGATGCAATACTTTGATGGTCCTGAGGTGCATAATATCCTTCTACAGGGAATGGCGTACTCCATGTTTCGCCATCATCATCAGAATATTCAACAAACATGGCNGTCAAAGCATGCATATCGAATTTAACTAATTTGTCATTGAATTTGTCAACGTAAAGATAAGGGTCGTTTGAATTCGGCGTTTGACCTTGATCATCACTCATTCCAAATGGGCCAACATCTTCCCAAGTTTGACCTTGATCTGTAGATCTTATTATGTGTGTCCCATCNCCTAATCCATTATAATTAGTGAAGAAAATAGCTCCTGAAGAAGTAATCCCCAAGGTCGGCTCAAAAGTATCCCAACCAGTCCCATAATATGTTGCAGTAGCGTAAAATGGGCTATTATTNCCAGACAAATNCATAGTAATATTAGCATTTAAAACAGCTACTGNATCAGTAGCATCTACTGCATGAGGNCTAGAAACAGTGCCGGGAAAATGATACCAAGTAGTTGACGAAATATCNCCCTCTGCAAATACAAATGGGCCTTCTTCTTCAATGATTTCTTTTGATTCNCCTGCAAAGCAACCAGATAATGTTGGCANAATCATGAGCAAACAAGCAATGAATGTCAGAGTGCGCATAAACTTCCGAATTTACAATAGCATAAAANATAGACNGTATTAGTGTGTAGTTTATTTATCCCAATTATTGTCTATAATATTTGGAATAGTATCGATTAATGTCTGATCAATAGATTTCCATTTCATCCCTAAGTCCCTTTCAGCAGGAGAAGCGTCCCAATATAATTTATTTTTCAAATGTCTTTTCGCCCAAGAAATGCTAACTCTTGGATGGAATGCACATATTATTAGTGCAAAATAGTAAGGCAATTGTCTGAACGGCCATCTTCTTTTGGGATATTTCTTTTTTAGAATTTTAGAAATATCTCTCCACATCATTTCCCCAGCAACTGTTAGATATCTCCCTCCNTTTTCNCCCATATTCAAAGCCCTTACATGGGCTTCAGCAACATCTCTNACATCAACTATGCTAATTTGCATAGGCAATAATACTGGCAATTCTCTATTTACTAACATCATAATTATTGATAGAGAACCTTTCAAATGTCTAGGCGAAAGAGGGGGGCCAAATACCATACAAGGATGAATTGTAACCATTCTTGGTTTTTTCANCCCGTTCTTTTCTTTATGCCAATCCCTAACAATCATTTCAGCACTATATTTTGCCAATCCGTAAGGATTCATCTCTAAAGTAGCATCTCTCGCAAATGTTTCTGTAGTCAAGATTTGACCGTCTTCCCACACCTCTGGTCGGATTGCTGCNGTCGAAGAAGTATGAACAAATCTTTCGACCGTTCCACTTTTTTCNATTGCAGAAATAATATTTTTTGTACCAATNACACTCGGNTCAACAATTTTCTCCTGTGGTTTTCTGGATCTTACGATTACTACAGCAGCAGTATGAATCACGTCAGTTGCCCCATATATTGCCCGATCAACACTCTCTTCATCAAANAAGTCCATTTCCACAATTTCTAGCGAACCTCCTTCTGAAATTTCCATTTCTTTTAGGTGCAAAACTCGCTCCTGGTCTTGAGAATCTCTAACNGTNGCCCTGACTTTTTTNCCTTTCAATAATAGATTTGCTACAATATGGCTTCCAATGTATCCACTAGCACCTGTAACAACAACGCACTCTCCGGCCATACAACCNCGTCTAAGCCATCACATTTCGATTTAGCGAATCATTCTTCTTCATTAATATCGTCTTTCGATAACCAATTTGGAGCCCACCAATTTATTTCACCCATTAATCGCATCGTAGAAGGTACAACTAACGCTCTAACAATACTAGCATCTACAGCAACNCCCAAAGCAAGCATAAGGCCNAATTGCTTCATTATAACAACCGAAGAAATACCAAAGGCAGAAAANACAGTAATCATTACTAAAGCTGCAGACGTAATTATTCTCCCACTCTTTTGTAATCCAATAGCCACAGCCTTTGTATTATTTTTTGTACGTTCCCACTCTTCATGGATTCTTGATAACATCAAAACTTCGTAGTCCATACTNAACCCAAATAAAATTGCAAAAATCATTACAGGNGTAGTGGGGTCAATTGGTTGGGGCGTGAAATTTAGTAATTCAGCNCCATTTCCTTCTTGGAAAATCCAAACTAAAACTCCAAACGAAGCACTTACCGATAGTACATTCATCACTAGTGCTTTTAGNGGCAAAATCACAGATCTAACTTGTAAGAAAATTAAGACATAACTCGAAACCAGAATAAATAACAATGCTATTGGCATATTTTCCGATACCGCATCTAAAACATCTTGATTGTATGCCGCAATACCTGCTACATGAACAACACTTTGCGACNCAAATTGNAAATTCTTACTTTCAAGTGACCTAATGCTATTTACAACNCCTCTAGACTCTTTACTAGATTGTTCTCCTTCTATTCCAACAATAACTAAAACTACATTTTCTCCGACAGAANTTTCAATATGATATTTTCTTTNTAATTCCAAAATATAAGCTTCTTCTGACGACAAATTCTCATCTTCAGAATTATCCCAAAAAGAAACCACATCGTCTTGGCTCATCAAGGGNTCAAAGTGGGCGTATGTATACACATAACTGGCATGCTCAATTTGCATCATTTCCTTTGAAAAATCATATAAACTACGAATATTTTCTTCCGAAAAAGGATCNACACCTTCTTCAATTTCAAATACAACCTGGGCAGNATTTCCAANATNTNCAGGCCAATAAACATCCGTCAATTCTAAACCATTTCTTGCCTCGTCATCAGGACTCAAAGACTTGTACGTAACTATGCCCCAATCTGCTTGTAGGAAAGGAGAACCAGCGATTAGGAGAACCATAACTGCAGGCACTAGTACAGATAACGGGCGTTCCATCACACTCTCAGCAATCCATGACCAAAAACCATCTTCCTTGTCAACATCACCCATTGANAACGGAACTTTCAATGAATTTATTCTATCTCCTAATAGNGACAATATTGCCGGTAAAAGTAATACTGACGAAATAAGAGCAACAAGAGTAGCACATATACCTCCCCAACCTAATGATGGTAGACCAGTATTTTCGAAAAACAACATTCCCATTAGTCCAACCATCACAGTCATTGCAGAGAAGAAGATAGCCCTTCCAGCGGTCGCACTAGTCATTGCAATAGCNGTTTTATGATCTCTCCCCTTTCGCAACTCTTCTCTGAATCTATTAACTATNAATAATGAATAATCTACACTTAGACCAATGCCTAATAATGAAACAATATTGTTGGCATAAGTAGTAATATCATCAAAGATATATGTTAAACCNGTAACAATACCTACAGCGGCAATCACTGTATATACTCCAGTTAAAACGGGTAATCCAGCAGCAACAAGACTTCCAAAAACTAGTAGTAATATTAGTAGCGTGAGAGGAGCTGAAATTAATTCTGCTTTGATTAATTCTTCTTCAAGAGTCAAGTCAAATACAACATCAATAGCCAGATTTCCTGTTACCCATTTTTCCATTCCATCAGGTGCATTTTCGGGCAATTCTAAATCATCAATAACTTCCTTTAGCAGAATTTTTGANTCTTCTCTATCTAAATTNACTTGTAACCTTATCCTAGACCAAGATTCATCAGTCGTACTAATCAGTTTTGACTTATTTGCTTCATTAGTAAACCAAGGATAATCTATTGAAACATATTCATTNGTCTCAAACACCTTTACAGTTTCCTCCATCGAAGCCCTAATCTCAACATCACTAGAGTTTCCTGTCGGATGATGAAATAGAACATAAAAAACCTCGTAAGAAGTCTCATTTTCATCAGAAAATCCGGTTGCAATGGCTTCCCAACCATAAACCGATTCTAAATCACCTTCTCCGAAACCTTCGATATATTTTGGCTCCAAAGTCATTAATCCAGCAAGACTTACTCCTAAGATCAAAGTNGCAATTAATACGACTTTGGCATTATCATAAACGAAATTACCAATCTTATAGTATACCCTATCTTCCAATACTGATGGGNCAGTAACTCCTTCCATACGAGAGTCCGAACGACTTTTATTATTAAAACAAGAGTAGTGTCAAATAAAACAAAATTTTCCNAAAGAGAAATTAAAATTTATTTTTAACATAATTCTGCTACCGATTTAACAATCAAACTCGGATTTTGTTCTGCATCATTAGCATCTTCTAAAGTAGCTTCNCCTGATAAGACCAGAATGCCATGAACACCCGATCTTTCAGCCATTTCCATATCGGTGTAGAGCCTATCNCCTACCATTGCACAATTTTTTGGATCAATGCCCAACTCGTGTATTTTATGCAATATCATTCCTGGATTGGGCTTACCACAAATNTGTTCAGGNTTCACGCCAGTGGTTGCTTCAAANAATGCAATATATGCTCCGGTGTCGGGCAAACCTCCATTTGGTGAAGGGCAAACCATGTCTGGATGGCTGACAACCAAAGGTACGCCTTTATGTAAATTTATNGAAGCTTCAGTCAATTTTTGATATGTTATTTCGGTATCATAACCCAAAACAACATATTGAGGGTTGTTAGAAGAAGTATTTACTCCTGCTGATTCCAACATTTCTTTCATACCAACGGTNCCTACTAGATATGTTTCAGAAANATTGTTCGATGAAAGCCACGCTAACAAATCATGCGTGGATAATAATATATCTTCTTCATTTGCAGGAACTCCTAAGNTCTCTAATTTAGATAGATATTGCTTTACTGATTTACTTGAATTATTTGATAAAAAGAATCTTCGAATCCCTCTTTCTTCTACCCTATTTAAGAAATCCACTGCNCCTTCAATTAGNTTTTCTCCCATGTAAATTGTTCCATCTAGATCTAAGAAGACGGCTTCAATTCCATCTAAATTTTTAGCTAATTTTTCCATAGAAACACCTTCATGGCAACAATAATGTCTTCATCAAAAACCAAGGACTCCACAGCATTTTTTGCGTCTCTTTACTAGCAATCATTTCGGACATCATTTTCCCTATTTCNTCTTTTTTNGAGGCCTTTTTAACAAACCAATTAGTAAGCATCTTCCATTTCATAACTCTTTGCAAGGTTTTTGAATTCTTCAATTCGGAACCTAAAGTGTCCCATAAATCAATCATATATTCTGTAGCACACTCTTCTGTAAAACCATCAGCATGTAGATTCTTATCGAAATGTTTCGAAGTCATTTTTGCCGATAATAATGCATTNCCTATTCCTTCTCCACTAAACGGATCAACTAAACTTGCCGAATCTCCTACACACATGGCGCCTGCCATTGCTGTTCTTCTTGGCTGATATGACGGAGCATTTTTTCTAGGCGAACCAAATGGCAATTGCCATCCTTTTTGAGAACCTGNGACCAACGTCGCATTAGCAAATCTCTTCTTGAACCGAGGATGCTCTTCTATAACCCATTTTTGTATTTTTTTAAGAGATTTTTTCTTATCTCCCTTTAGTCTTCTATGCTCCGAAATTAACATNCCAATTCCGACATTAACTCTATTTCCCTGTACTGGAAAAAGCCAAAAATAACCAGGCAAAACTTCGTCAATAAAGTGTATTTCAATAGGGCCCTCATCCCCCCCTAATCCTTCAACATCATCCCAATATTCACGATATCCTCCACAGAAGTGATCATCGTCTCTGTGAGGTTCATTATGTAATTCTGTGATTACTTTTGAGACCGGACAATTATAACCACCAGCACCAANAGTTACTGCAGAAGTAAAAGTCAACTCATCGTTACCTGATCTTCTGCCNCCTACACTACCTTTTACTCCCTTTATTTTGTGAACTCCATTTTCCTTTTCGAATATTATTTCATGTACAGAGAAACCCTGTATGACGGCCCCTCCATTCTCTCTTACAATCTCCTGCCCTCTTTGAAACATCATATAGTCGAATTGGATTCTGGGCAAGGCATATCCTGATTGTAAACCCATTTTTTCATACGATTCCTTTGGGAGCATAACTCTAACTTCTGAGCCATTTGCACTACCGAAAACAATAGAATCTACGACATAATGTGGAGTCGACTCGATCATATCAAGAACTCCTAATTCTTTAACATGAGATAGAGATTTACCTCCCACTGCATCCCCACAGATTTTATCTCTAGGCCAAATATCTCTTTCTAATAATAGAACTTTACAACCATTCAAAGCGTTGTAAGCTGCAGCTGCCGAACCACCAGGNCCCCCTCCAACAACAATAACATCAAAATGAGTATCGGAGTCAGGAATTTCGCCCGAATCAATAGGTTTTTCCCATACNCCCATCGTTATCNCCAGAACTTCGGAAGCATACACAGGCATTGAATATATGCCATAGGCTATATTGGAAACCCACCTAGCATTAACCATGGATGACATGCTATTCATAGTTCAAACAACGCTTAGTGGGGACTTAAATGACGCAGAAGTGGGATTTTGGGCCCAATCAATATTAGATTCAAATCTCGCTGCTTGCGTGCAAATAAGTAAAGGNAGGTCTCTATACCGCTGGGATGGAGAAANCAAGAGCGAATCAGAATGGTCAATAAGTCTCAAAACTACCAAATCAAAGGTAAATCAATTGATTGATAAGATAAAATTAGAACATCCCTATGAAGTTCCCGAAATATTATTTTGGTCTGTTGAGTCTACTGCTGATTATTCTCAATGGGTTAAAGGTGAGTAATTTTTGTCNGGGTCTAAATTTTTCAAATTGGCAAAAAAGGTGCCCACAACAACTTGGAGCTCCCCCGANCCAATGTCCACTAAGCCCAAATTTAATACTTTAGTAATACTAATAATCGGCTTGTGGATATTTGGAACAGGAGATGCAGTAATAATTGCAGCAGGACTTGGCGTAGCNCCTTGGACCGTTTTAGCGCAAGGAATCGGAATCCAATTCGATTGGACAATTGGCCAAGCAACATTTTTTATTAGCGTAGTAGTCCTTTTTTTGTGGATTCCGTTAAGAGAAAAGCCAGGAATAGGAACAATTCTGAATGCAATATTAATTGCNGTAGCAATTGATGTTATGGAACCATATCTCCCACANCCNGAAGAACAATTTTATCAGTTAATCCAAGTATTATTNGGAACAATATTAGTTGGTATAGGCAGTGGTTTTTATTTGACTGCAAACTTAGGGCCTGGACCACGCGATGGGTGGATGACAGGACTCCAAAGAATTACTAATATNCCAATNGGTAGAGTCCGAACAACAATCGANATAATAGCACTATTAATCGGTTGGAAACTTGGAGGCGTATTTGGTATCGGTACAATNATTTTTGCGATTTTGATAGGGCCCGTAGTAGCTCTATTCTTACAATTAACGGATAGGATATGGGGCAATTCTTGAAGCGAATTGTAAACACATAAACTATCCCAAATCCTTCTAATATTTTANCAGATATAGCACTGAGATATTTCAATGTCCTTATCTGCTAATACGCATTCCGAGGTATATGGNGGACAACAATACCGACAAACAGTTCGCGACAAAGGCCATACATTCTGGAATGGTGGAAATTGAGGGAGCGGCATCGACTCCNATCTTTTTATCCTCAACTTACAGGCTTACCGATGAAAAATACAAGGGATGGGCAGAAGGTCTNCACCACAGTGTAGTCTATTCAAGAATTTCCAGCATTAACTCAGAAGTAGTGTCAGCAAAACTTGCAGCATTAGAAGGTGCTGAAGATGCAGAGGTATTTTCTAGTGGTATGGCTGCAATTTCAACAACTCTACTAACGCTATTATCGAAAGGTGACCATATTGTAGCAACTCCAGACTGTTATGGAGGAACTTATGCTCTACTTACAGATATATTGCCAAGAATGGGAATTGAAGTCACTATGGCAGATATTAGAGATCCTTCAAGTTACGAGCAGGCAATTCAGGAGAACACAAAGGTNCTGTACGTGGAGACAATGACCAATCCGACCCTCAAGGTTTGCAACCTCTCTGCAATGGCAAATATAGCCAAAGAGAACGGATTAATTTCTGTTGTTGACAACACATTCGTATCTCCATGGTCTTGCAATCCAATTGAAATGGGATTTGATATAGTGCTTCATTCGGGAACTAAATATCTTGGTGGGCATTCCGATTTAACTGCAGGATTTGTAGCTGGTAAGAAACAACTTGTTGCAGAAATATTCCATAATAAGATATACCTCGGAGGAGCAGCAGACCCTCATATGTGTTATTTATTGGAGAGAGGAATGAGGACATTACATGCTAGGATGCCTATTCATGCATCTAATTCCGCTGAGATAGCAAAGAGATTGGAAAATCATGATATGATTGAAAAAGTAATTCATACATCACTACCAAGCCATCCTGACTTTGAGATAGCCAATAAAACGATGTCTAGAGGCAGCGGCATGTTAGCATTCGTAATCAAAGGTGGAGATGATGCNGCTCTGAAGTTTATGAAATCTTTAGAGTTGATTTTCGAGGCAACCAGCTTAGGAGGGGTGGAAAGCCTTGTTGAATGCCCATTTAATTCTAGTCACATGTTCGTCCCTGAAGAAGTTAGATTCGAAGCAGGAGTAGTCCCCGGTTTCGTGAGAATGAGCGTCGGAATTGAAGATGTTGAAGACATCTGGAAAGATATTGAACAGGGATTAGNTGCTTCCGCAGAATTACTTGCCACTAGAGCATAGTGGTTANTATGGAATCAGAACTTTTGGGGCAATTCTTGATTTTCACAATTGCAATGTGTTTTTCTCCNGGTCCGAATAATGTCCTTTGTGCAGCACATGGCTCACAACACGGNTTCAAAAAAACACTGCCTTTAATTTCGGGAATGGCCATTGGTTGGTCTGCATTAGGAATATTTGTAGGAGGAGCGACAGTATTCATTGAGAAAAATCAGTCATTCTTCGATTTATTGACATATTTAGGNGCTATTTATATTGCATATTTGGGATACCAAGTTTTTCAATCATCACCGATATCAGAAGACGAACAAAAGAGTACCAAATTGGGCCCAATTACTGGTATAATTTTGCAAGTAGTCAATGGTAAAGCATGGATTCATTTCCTAGTATTGATGACTCAATTTGGGCTTTTATTTGGTTCAGGCTTTGGAGCAAAGGTTATGCTTGTTGGATTAAATCTTGTATTTGGTTTGCCCGCCGTTATGACCTGGGCCGGTTTTGGGACTCAACTTAGAAAATTATTCACAACTACTAAGTCNGCTACAATGTTAAATCGAGGAATGGGTTTTTCATTAATTTCAGTTGCAATATGGATCGTAATTTAACAATCAGGGGGGCGTCAACTTTCCAGCACCCGATATTTCAGCNAATTTTTCCATTGCATGCACATAATCATTTTTTGCATCAGCACTATTTCCATTTAGAATTCTTGTTGCAGAATCCCATAGCATACGCAATGCAGGAACCCAGTCGCTACCCTTATCTCTTGAAGCAGAATCAAATCTCCAAGCATCAGATTCAGTTCTGTCATGTACGACAAGCCAAGCCCATCCCATTGCAGCATCCAAATCTTTTCCTTTCCTAGCCAAAGACACAGTGGAAGCAANACCGTCGTCGCCAGCCTTTCTGATTAGCTTATCAGCGAAACTAAGTGGTTTAGGTAATGAAACGTCACTCCAAGGCAAAGAATCCAACTTTTTCGCAGTTGAAAGATTATTCTTCAACTCNCTCAAAAACGCACCAAAACCTTGCTTTCGTTGTAATTGTTTATTGTAAATTTCTTCTGCTTCTTCCCCATTTAATTCGAACATTTGATCTAGAATAGTGAGCCCATGATCTTTCCANAAAGAAACTAGTAGAGGATGGCAAGCATTTTCTTCAAATCTTACAACCTTTTCTTCCAATTCAAAAGTAAAACCATCTTGCCTTACATGTATTCCNGTTTCTATATTCTCTAATACNGCGGNAATNGCCTCCTTTTCATCNTCNCTTCCNGATAAAAAATCTAAGAAATCTTNCTTCGAATCATTATCNAACCAATTATTCCCNCTAACNTAGCCGTCATCAATNGAGTTCAAGATACTTTTACGNCACTCTCTTCCCAACGAAGAATCTTCTAAAGCCATCGACATCCAAGCAAGTAATATTTCATTTAATTTTTCTAATCCTTCNGNNGGTAAAGCCCGNTCTTCNGGCCAACCTATAGGCCTCCACATCCANTCNGCATCAACNATTTCAGAAATTTTNGGAGGNAGCATNGTTAGTGCTATTGANGGAACGAAACCCTCTTCNGTTTTAGCAAGAGAACTNTGAGATAAACCNGCNACAACACCATTTTGGAATGTNATTTTTAACCACCCTGCATCTGAAAATGTATTGTTCTTNACGGTNTCTTCGTCNAATCCCTTACTCCACCTTACNNTATCTCCANNGAATTTAATAGAAGANAANTCNANAGCCGCNTCNATCCAATNTNCGGGNGNTTTNGGACTCATCCCTGTNTANTCAAAACCNTCTTTCCAAGANAAAAACCAGTGCCCNGATTTTGCATGNTCATCCCAAACTAACATNCTTAATTTATGATTTTTATAATTTTGAATTGCNGCTTGNTGNGCTTGTTTNCCNTTACCTCTTCTAATAAAACTCGAAGTNCCATATATNGGATTATTGAACACAGCTACTGTTGANTGATCNCCATCGAGAGCAGCNAATAAACTCCCAGCCAATGCTCGAGAAACCATACAACCTCNCCTNTTCACCATTCTTCTAGCNAACCATTTCCTATCNTGNCGTTTNTTCGAAACATATTCAATNTCTTTCAAACTTGCAGCCATCATATCTCTTCTAGGTCTGCCAAGCTCTGCGTTAATTTCTGGCAAGAATATTTTTGGATCTTCTAAAAGTGCATCTAAGTCTTTTTCTAACCTTTGTTGTATTTGTTTAGATGCCTGTTTTATGCCGCGTACTTTGACCTTCTTCCTACGATTTTTATCGCCAGGAAATCTAACTTCTGCGGGTGGGCGAGCCATGTTATACAATTAACGGAAACATCGACCCCCCTTGAGTTCGTCGATTGGATGGTCAAACAATTTCCCTACGTTCAAAGGCGTCAATTTCATTCTGATTCATTTTAGAGGGGATAATCAAACAATGAATCCAACCATCATTGTATTTTGATATTTCAGAGAGATTGCCAGCAACTATTTTCTGAGAATCTAATGATATATCACTTAGTAGAATCCCATCGAAGTCTTTTACTCGTGGGGATAAATTATTTCCTCCCTCAACCAACTTCTCTTCCATTTTTTTTAAGATTCTTAATGCACCCAGAGGGCTCATCGGAGTCGGTTTTTCAACCCCCATCCCAGTTGGGTCTAAATCTAATAGAACAAGAGTATGAAGATTATTTTCATAGTTTCTATAAATCATCTCTAAAGGAGATGAAGGCAAATAATTTCCATAGGAATAAGGAATAGTAACTTGCCTCCCAAATCTATAGGACTGCAATCCTGATAATGATACAGCAAGCGCTGTAGCAGTAATCCCCGGTATAACATTGAAATTTACGCCTAATTCATCACACCTTGCTTCTAAATCAACATGAGTGGTAGCTTGCATGGGGTCTCCAACAATTAGTAACGCAACAGGTACTTCTTTGGCCAATTTCAATAATTCTTCAGGATCTTCAACCTGAGGCCTCATTATCCTCTTCCAATTTCCTATAAAACTCTCTAACCGCTCTTCTTGATCAGGCGGTAAAATAGCAGTATATCCTTCTAAAAATCTATGAGAACACGCTTTCCCTACATCGATTGCTACCTTACTCATGTAATCTAAATTACCAGGCCCCAAGCCAATGAGCCACAAGCCAGCCGACAATCTCTCCTCCGTCATGGTGAAGGGGGCTAACCGCCTGCACATCATGAACGTGATGCGACATTTACTAGTGCCAAATAGGAAAGTACAGGCTGTTTTAACTGAAATTACAAAGTATGATTGGTTATCTAAGGGGCATAGGATTTTCTCTTCAGAAGACGGGAATAACCGACTAATCCCATTATCTGTATCTGCAGACGTAAATTTGCCCGAACCTCTATGTGATTTCGAAATAGTTTTCTCAGAAGGGAAACCAAATGAAACCATAGATACAGATTGGTGGAATCATCTAGAAAATTTAGTTGGGAAAGAAATGTTAATTGAACACAAAGAAGCGTGGCCATCATCTCATGAATTTTTTGGAGATATGATGATAGTTAGAATAGACGATAGTATTGAAAAATTCACCTCTGAAATTGCCCAAGCCAAACTACTCTCTCATCCATTTATTAGATTAGTACTATCTGATGGAGGAGTGTTGGGCGAATTAAGAATTAGAGACCTAAAACCGATAGGAGCTCGTAAAGATTCAGAATTATATTTTGAAAATATTCCTTCCGAATTAACCAACACAAAGGTTTCAGTAAAAGAATCAGGCAGATATATTTCATGCGATCCTCAAGTAGCGTATTATTCAACTAAACTTCAAACAGAGAGACTCGAAACACTCCGCCTCGCCAAAGAATTACGTTCAGAACTCAATCGTCCTTTGGCTGTTTGTGACCCTTTTTGTGGAGTTGGCCCGGCTTTATCTACCT
>PATL01000029.1 GCA_002713605.1 bacterium | reverse complement strand
TTTGACCCTATGCAACACTAGCATTTCGTTTCTTCTTTTGGTTCGTTACGCTGTTTGTTTTGCAGAGGCATCCCAGTCTTCAGGATTTTCTTCTACNACNNCTTCNANAANTNCTGCNGTGTTTGCATCAATCAAAAGAACTGCCCGTTGCTTGGGAATCGGNTCTGANGAATAACCCAGNATTCNCCAAACNGGNCGACTTCTTAANCCTCTCCACATCAGTTGTGCGGAGCAAGGGCCAATATCGAAACCAAGTTCTTTCTCCGCGATCTGCAGCGCGCCACTTTCATCTATTTCACATTTCGTTGCAGCGGAAAGGTTATAAACGCCAAACAGACATATTCCAATACCCGAGATTAGAAATCCTCTATTGATAAGAGCGGAGTCACTGAAAAGTGCAAATAAAAGGATAGAGATAAAGCCTGTCAAAAGGTAGAGGTATCCGGACANTTTTCTTTTATCGTTGTTGGGAATCTGATATTCATCCGCACCGTAGGAGGGCTGAAGATCATCTGGTAGAGAATCAGCGGTATGTTCGACACTTGACATATTGTGATTGTAATTTCTTTTTAGGCCGATTGAGTAATCAGCCAGCGGGCCAGACTTCTTTAAGCCTCTGATAGCTCGACGAAAGAGTTTCAGGCATCATCCTTGCCTCCGCGATTGAAGTTAGAAAGGTTGTATCACCTTCCCACCTAGGAAGACAATGAACGTGTAAATGTTCTGGGATGCTCGCTCCTGCTGCTTTCCCAATGTTCATCCCTACGTTTATTCCATCTGGATGATANGCCTCTGAAATTGCCTTCACCGCTTTATTGGTAATTTCCCATAGTTCCGCACTTTCCTCATTGCTTAAATGTATTAGATCAGAAATCGCCCTTTTCGGTAGCACCAGAGTGTGTCCACTTACGTAGGGGTATNTGTTTAGTATCGCAGCGCAAAAGGTTCCCTCGTAGAGAACATAATTGGTGGCTGTATNNCTTTCACCCGTAAAGATATTTTCAAAGATGCTTGAAGTAGGTGGTTTTTGGACATTCTCTTCAGTTTGCACTTCTCCTGATACATACGATTTACGCCAGCCAGCCCAAAGGACTCTAAATCGAGATGCTCCAGGTTCCGTCATTGCCGACTTCTTACTTCATCCTCAAGGGCTTGAATGAATTTGTCTAGGGAAACACCCCTTTCAACCTCTCCACCTCTGGGGTTAACCCCAACAGTGCGAGGTTTAATATCATCGTTCCCGACCACTAAGACGTATGGAATCTTTTGAGATTTAACATCACGGATTCTTTTCCCAAGTGAGTTACCAGCCCGCTCCAATTCAGCTCTAAATCCGTTATCTCGAAGNGTTTTCTCTACTTGTTCTGCATACTNCTCGTGTTCTACAGCTACTGGCAAAACAGAAACTTGAACTGGTGCAAGCCATACTGGGAAGGCTCCTGCGTAGTGCTCAATTAGAACTCCGAAGAATCTCTCTATCGAACCCATCAAAGCTCTGTGGATCATAACAGGGCGTTTACGTTCGCCAGAAGAGTCAATATACCTGAGGTTGAATCTATCTGGAAGATTAAAATCCAACTGTATCGTCGATAGTTGCCATGATCTTCCGATTGCGTCGGCAACATCAATGTCTATTTTGGGACCATAAAAAGCTGCGTCGCCTTCTTTGACGCTATAGGACAACCCTTCTCGCTCAAGCGCCTCTGTTAAGGCCTTAGTAGCGTTATCCCAAATCTCATCAGAGCCCACAGATTTCTCGGGATTACGAGTTGAAAGATTGAAAGTGAAATCATTGAATCCAAAAGCTGTAAGAACAGACATGACGAATATCAAAAGATTTGATATCTCATCGGATAATCCTTCCTCTGTAGTAAAGATATGTGCGTCATCTTGAGTAAAGCCTCTGATTCTCATCAATCCATGAAGTGTCCCAGCGCGCTCATACCGGTAAACGGTGCCTAATTCGAAGAGCCTTAGTGGGAGATCTCTATAAGATTTTGTTCCTGCCCTGTAGATCAAACAGTGCATCGGGCAATTCATTGGTTTCGGGTAATATTCTCCATTATCCATTTCCATTGGCGGATACATGCCTTCGGCGTAGAAATCCAAATGTCCACTAGTCTTGAAAAGTTCTGAATTCGCTANATGGGGCGTGTAGACGAATTTGTAGTCGCCATCCTCATGGCGTTGACGACTATAGTCTTCCATTAATTTCCTGATGCTGGAGCCTTTGGGATGCCAGACAGCTAGTCCTCCTCCAAGCTCGGAAGGGAAGCTTAATAAGTTCAATTCATTAGCTAATTTCCGATGATCTCGTTTTGCCGCTTCTTCAAGTCGGTGCAAGTGCTCTTTTAATTGCGATTTCGTGGCCCATGCGGTTCCATAGATTCGCTGAAGCATTGGCTTCTTTTCATCACCTCTCCAATAGGCTCCAGCGACGCTCATCAATTTGAAGTGCGCTACTTTACCCGTAGAGGGGACATGAGGTCCTCGACAAAGGTCAACGAAACCATCTCCGTTTCTATAAAAACTTATTGTCTCGCTGCTATCTACTTCTGATTTATCTGCAGATTCGATGATTTCGCATTTATATGGATGACCAGAGAATATCTCTAGTGCTTTTTCAACAGTTGTTTCTCCGCGCACGAAGATTTGATCTGCTTGGATAATCTGTCGCATCTTTTGCTCAATCTTTTCCAATTCTTCTTCTTTTATTGCTACAGCATCTGGAATGTCGAAATCGTAGTAAAAACCATTTTCAATTGGTGGCCCAATAGCGAAAGTAGCTCCAGGGTATAGTTCCAAAACAGCCTGAGCTAAAATATGGGCTGTGGAATGTCTGATGGTTTCTAGCCCTTGATCCGTTTCTGAGGTGATTATGCTCACTCGAGATCCATCCTGGAGTGGAGTTACAAGGTCAACTTCTACCCCGTTTACTTCAGCAATGATCGCTGCCTTGGCTAAGCCCCTTCCGATGTCTAGAGCTAGGTCAGCAACAGTTGCTCCCTCTTCTAACTCCCGTTGAGATCCATCAGGAAGAGTAATTGTTATTGCTGCCATGAATGTATATTACCGATGAGCATGGAGTATTTCTGTGAATATACAGAGTTCTTTCCATCAAACTTAGCTTGTGTCGCGCTCAGCCGTTTTCAAAGGCGATCTATATTTACGCCCAGCAACTTTGCTGCCTCTGAAACGCCGTTTCCTGCTTCTGCTTGGGCATCGAGCACTTTGACAGCTTCAGGCGTATTTAAATCGTCATCAAGACAATCTCTAACCTGCTCTAATCCTCCATCTCCAGAACCGGCATTTACCCAAGAGCGCAAACGCTGGTCGGCCACACCCATTAGGTCTGGGGCCCAAGACCATGAATCCCTATAGTGATGGTTTATTAGAGCTAGCCTTATCGCCCTAGGGTCATGTTTTTCTCTGAGGTCAGACACAAAAACAAGATTTCCTAATGACTTTGACATCTTCTCTCCATCCATTTTTACCATGGCTTGATGCATCCAGACCCGAACAAAGGGTTTACTAGTTAACGATTCAGATTGAACTCGCTCACATTCGTGGTGAGGGAAAATCAGGTCAGCTCCTCCTCCATGAATATCTATTGTTTCCGTTTGTAGCTCTCTCATTGCGAGTACTGAGCATTCGACATGCCAACCAGGCCTACCAGGACCCCACATACTTTCCCAGGCGGGTTCATCAGAAAGGGAAGGCTGCCATAGGACGAAATCTAAAGGGTTGCGCTTAAGAGGATCTTTAGGGTTTCCACCTCTTTCTCCTGCAAACTGCAACATAGTGGATTCATCTAGGCCACACATAGCACCGAAATCATCTGATTTTGAAATGTCAAAGTAGACAAATCCTTGGACTTCGTAAGCATCGCCTTTTTCCAATAGTTTTGATACAAACATACGAATTTCAGCTATTGCGGAAGTAGCCCGTGGCTCACTCCAACATGGAATCATTTCCAATGCGCTCATATCTTCGTTGAAACGATTAGTTTCCTTCGCTGCTAGATCAAGGTAATGAACGCCTAGTTCACGAGCTTTCCTGAGGATATCGTCATCAACGTCTGTTACGTTTCTTACACATCGTGTTTCGTGCCCGAGATCCCTTAGCCTTCTTTGCAAAACATCATAAGTTACGTAAGTTGCTGCGTGCCCAATATGAGTCGCATCATAAGGCGTAATTCCGCATGTATAAATGTTCACTATCGGCCCCGGACTGAAATCTTCGATATTATTTGTTGCCGTGTTGAAAATTCGCATTACTTCATTGTGACCTAGGTTTTATTGCCATTGTAGGGTATATCTACTTTGGCTATGTACAAAGTTACTCTAGGCCTATGATGCTGACAGAAGAGCGCGTTTTGTATAGTTTGTTGAGTTGGAGGAGCACCGCTGTGAATGCTTCAACAGGAGCAGCGTTTGCTAGGCTACCGCAATCAAGTCCTCGCAGATTATCCATTTTATTGACTATTTCTATCGTCTCATCTATTGCTGATTGTTCATCTGCACAAACTAGAACATCCCCTTCCATTGGGGTGTCAATCTCTCCTAGTTCTTTTGCTGGGAGATGTTGAAATGCCATCGAAACTCTGGACCCTGGTATAGCTGCTTGCACATCTGCAGCGATTGATCCTCTTGGGGGGTAGAGTGCGTGAAATTCATTTCCGACTCTTGCAAGCGCATTTGCCATACAGATGACCAATTTCCCACTTAATTGTTTTTTTAGCGCTTTGGCCGTTGGCGCACAGGAGTCCCATGGAGTTGCTAGTACTACCATTTCTGCAAGGGCAGCCTCTTCATTGCTGACTCCTGTTAGGCGGTAACCTCTATTACCCCAAACTTCAATCATCTCATCTACTATTTCCGCTGCTCTACCCGAGGACCTTGATCCTATTTCTACTTCATATCCGATTGAAGCCAACCGCAGTGCTAACCCTCGTCCAGCTGGTCCGGTTCCTCCAACAATGCCAATTTTCATGTCTAGAACATACCGTAGAAGTTATTCAATCCGACAGATTTCGTTGTATTTATTTTTTTAAGAATGAATTTGGGAATCCTCAAATGTTTGGCGTACTCATGTAATGTCTAAAGTGGGCCTATGCATTGGAGCAACAATGGGGATACTTCAGGATAAGAATATTTTAATCACAGGAATCCTTACCGACGCTAGTCTCGCTTTTGGGGTAGCCCAACTAGCGATTAGTGAGGGAGCTAATGTCGTCGTAACTGGTGCCGGACGTGGTTTAAGGCTTACTGAAAGGACAGTTAGAAAACTTGAAGGGAACGTCGAGGTTTTAGAATTTGATGTCACTGATCCGACTCATGTCTCAGAAGTACATGATCGCCTAAAGGAAAAGTGGACACATATAGATGGCGCTTTACATGCAATCGGATTTATGCCGGAGATAGGCCTAGGCGAAGACTTCTTTGCTGCGAGTTGGGATGATATCGCTCCTGGTTTTAATATTTCTGCCTACTCGCTCAAAACTGTAGCTGAAGCCACCGCTCCCCTTATGAGAGACGGAGGGTCAATTGTAGGCTTGGATTTTGACGCCCGCTTCGCTTGGCCGGCTTATAACTGGATGGGTGTAGCTAAAGCAGCTCTTGAGTCTGCATCCCGATACCTTGCTCGTTCTCTGGGACCCAAAAATATTCGAGTAAATCTAGTAACAGCTGGACCAATACGAACTATGGCTGCAAAATCGATTCCTGGGTTTAAAGAATTTGAAGATGCTTGGGATAGCAAAGCCCCTTTAGGCTGGGACGTCAAAGACTCGGCTCCAGTGGCCCGTGCTTGTGTAGCACTTCTGTCCGAATGGTTCCCGATGACGACCGGTAGCATGATCCATGTTGATGGCGGGTATCACGCAATAGGAGCCTAGGGACCCTATTGCCTATTCTTCCATATAAACTTTGTCGGACTCATCAACGATTTCGCCAACAATTGCCTCAAGAACATCATCTAGTGTGATCACACCGATAAATTGGCTATCTGATTCCCCAACTAACGCAAAGTGTATCTGTGTTTCTCGCATCTCTCTAAGTAAATCATCTAAGGTTTTCTCAGGAGACACAATCAATATCTTTCTTGTGATCTCAGCGGTCAAACCAGGTTTTTTAATTTCTTTTTCTTTATGGAGAAGGTCTTTCACATGAAGGAACCCTCGGACAGTTTCCCCAAAGCAAATAGGTAGACGGCTGTGCCCGCTCTCAATTGCTATAAGGTTAATATTTTCAATGGTGTCACCCTCATTGACGCTAATAACGCTATCCCAAGGGATCATTACTGACCGGATGGTCTGGTCTTGGAAAAGAAGTGCTCCAGCCAAAATATCATGCTCCCCCTGACCAAGGTCACCCCCTGACCTAACCTCTCCAATTAATTTTTGCAACTCTTTCGCCGTATACGCATTTCCAAGCTCATCAACCTGATCGATACCAAAGGGTTTAAGAAGCAAGCTTGAAACTTTGTTAAGGAACCAAATTACAGGTCGGAAGAGAACTACGAATGACCTGTGAGGTCGGGCGACCTTACACAAAACAGTTTCGGGATTAGTTAAGGCTAGATTTTTGGGAACCATCTCCCCTATAACCATGTGCATAAAAACAACTATGAATAAGGCGAAACCAAAAGCAATAGCATGAGAAAGTGTTTTGGGCATCCCCAAAGGCTCCGTGATAAAATTCTCTATAACCTTCGCAAATGCTGGTTCTGCTACCAAACCTAAGCCCAAAGAAGTAACAGTGATACCTAATTGAGCGCCCGAGATTGACAGCGGGAGATTCGTCATAAGGTCAAGGGCTAGTCGTGCAGATCTGTCACCTGTTTTTGCAAAAGCCTGCATCTTTGATCTTTTAGATGTAACAACAGCAAACTCAACAGCAACAAAAATACCATTCAATAGTATTAAAAATATCGTTATTAGAATCGCTATGAGAGTGAAGATCATAGCAAGTCCCCTTCACTATTACTTTCTTCAACCCTGATTGACCGAAATGGTGGACTCGTTAGTCGGACAATCGCAATTCGCAGTTTATCCATTTCAAGAACTTCAATTTTCCAATACTTGTAACGAAAAACTTCTCCAACACTTGGAACCCTTTGCAGTTGATCCAGAATGAAACCTGCGATCGTTTCGTATGGTTTTTCCTCAAAGGGTAACCCGCATATATCTTCAACTTCATCTAGACGAAGATTCCCAGCCAATGTGAAGATCCCTTCACCTGTTGTCTGTTGTGTTTGCTCAATTGCATCATATTCATCTTCAATCTCACCTACTATTTCTTCGAGGATATCCTCAACAGAAACTAGCCCTTCAGTCCCCCCGTGTTCATCTACAACAATCGCTATTGGCTTACGTTCCTTTCTCATATCGGCCATAACAGAAATAAGATTTCGGGTTTCTGGAACAGCAATCACATCACTCATTATCTCAGTGACCCGTATTCGCGAACGTGAATACGGGTCAACGGGGAGTGCAGATTTCACATGCACTACTCCGAGCACATTATCTAAATTACCTAAAGTGACCGGAAACCTTGAGTGACCTGTTTTAAGACTCAAAGCAANCAGATCCTCAATACTCGACTCAGCTTGTAGTGAGTGCAAAGAAACTCGTGGAGTCATCACATCGTTTGCTTGTCTAGATGCAAATTTCATTGACTTCGAAAGCAAATCTACTTTCCGCTGGGCAAGGGTTCCTTCCTCCCCTGAAACTTTTATGGCTAAGTCAAGGTCCTCAATACTTGGCGTATGATCAAGTTCTTCTGTTGGCTCCACTCCAAGTGAACGCGTCAATTTGTTTGCTGTCCCATCGCTAATGTAAATAACTGGCTTAGCGAGAAAGCTATAAATTTTGAAGGGTTTTGCAAGTATTCTCGCCATCTTGTTTGGCTTGGCTATAGCAATGTTTTTTGGTATCAACTCACCAAGTACCATTGTCACGAAAGTCACCAAACTTATTGCAACTACCAAAGATAGAGGCTGAGCTACCCCACTACCGAAAACATCAATGAATGGCTGCTCGATGAGTTTGGCGATAGTTGGTTCAGCTATGAAGCCAAGGACTACAGCAGTGATCGTGATTCCAAGCTGAGCACCTGTCAAATGATAAGAGAGGTTCTTGATTAGTCCCAATACGACTTCTGAGGATCGCATTCCATTAGATGCTTCCTCTTCAATTGTCTTTCGGTTGCTAGCAACCAGAGCAAACTCGGCTGCAACAAAGAATGCGGTTGCAATCACCATTACTGCAATTAATGCCAGACCTGCTTCAGTACTTATGGAAACTCCTTCAGAGACATCCCATATTATCCAACTAAAAGTGGTTTACACATAAATTTATATGCCTTTGATCATTNCCTTTGGCACAATTACCCCCCCTCCAACCATTTAGTGAATGAGCTTTTGGTCTACGGTGTAATAGCAGCGCAAAGGCATTATAGATATGACTGAATCTCAAGAGCATCAAACTTCTGGGAATTACCCGCCCCCAAAAAACTCTATAAACCCCAACAGTGAGCTGGGCTGGATCAAAAGGCTTCTGCCAGTAGCGCGATCTCACAAGAGACCTCTAATCATTGGAGTATGCATTGGTTCGGTAGCTTTGATACTCAATGTTGCTGTTCCTGCCATAGCGAAAGAGGCAATTGACTCTACGATTGCTGGCAATAGAGGNGATCTTGCAATATGGGCATTCATACTGGTTGTTGTTGGATTAGGCCGATTTGCGACAGGTGCNTTGTATCGAATCTCATTATTCAGAGTTGCTTGGGGCGTTGAAACAGATTTGCGCGCTCTACTTTATAGTCATCTGACGAAGCTGAGCTTCTCCTACTTTGATAGAACGCAATCAGGTCAAGTCATTTCAAGAGCAAATAGTGACATTAGGTCTATTCAAGTCCTTCTTGCATTTGGACCTCTAATAGGCATGAGCATCATCTCGTTTGTTCTTGCTTTCTGCTTCATGATGACGCTACACATACCATTAACCTTGGTTGCCTTATGCTCTCTTCCCGGTGTCTATTTTTTTGGCCAGAAGTTGAGGCACTCGGTCTTTCCCTTGACTTGGGTCAGCCAAGCCCGTTTAGCTGAGCTGGCAACAATCGTTGACGAAAACATTAACGGAACAAGGGTTGTTAAATCATTTGCTGCAGAGAAACAACAAATCAGCCTTCTACAAAAGGCTGCTCGTCATATTGAATGGGTTAATGTTCAAACGATTAAAGAGCGAGCTAAATTTAATCCAGTAATTGAGGCCCTACCGAGAGTCGGGATGGCAATAGTCCTTCTCTATGGAGGACTATTAGCGATAGATGGTCAAGTTTCAATCGGGACGTTGTTCGCTTTTAATGCTTACGTGATAATGCTTCAAGCACCATTTAGAATGTTTGGATTCCTCCTTCTACAGACTCAAAGGGCATCTGCTTCTGCAACCAGAATCTTTGAAGTACTAGATGAAAAGCCCGAGATCACTGATCTACCTTNAGCAGTTAAGTTAACTGGAGTTAGAGAGTCGATTTGCTTTCAAGGCGTAAATTTCTCCTATGCCGGGCCCCAATCACTAGATTTCCAGAAGAAACAACATACGAAATCAGGAATTATTACAAATTTAGACCTATCTATCAACGCTGGGGAAACAGTAGCAATTGTCGGCATGACTGGATCTGGAAAATCAACGATNNCCCGTCTCCTNACTCGNTTTTATGANGNCNATTCCGGATCAATTTTGATTGATGGTNTTGANATCAAAANAATTCAGTTGCACTCGTTACGNCAACAAATAGGNATTGTCTTTGATGANCCTTTTCTTTTCTCTACAAGCATNTCNGAAAANATCTCGTANGGAAANCCTGATGCNTCTGAANNAGAAATCCACGAAGCTGCNAGGAAAGCACAGGCTTTGGGCTTCATTACAGATCTAGAGGCTGGATTCTCTACTGTTATAGGTGAACGTGGCTATACATTATCAGGGGGACAAAGACAGCGAATAGCCTTAGCTAGGTGCTTAGTGGAGAAGCCCAGTGTTTTGATACTGGATGATGCGACCAGCGCCATAGATGTTGGCGTAGAGTCCTTGATCCATGAAGCGCTTAAAACAAGTTTAAAGGAAACCACCACCCTGTTAATTGCCCAACGCGTATCAACAATCGCTTTGGCAGACAGGGTTGTGTTTCTTGAAGATGGCGCTATCTCTGACGAAGGATCTCACAGTTCTTTATTAAGTCGAAATGCCACTTACGCCTCAATCATCGCAGAAAGCAACCCAGAAACCGAGAAGACCAACTGATGGGTTTCGGAGCGCCCATCGGGTTTGGAGGAGCTAATTCTGTTACCTCATCGCGGGACGCAGGACTTCCACATGCTGGAGTCCCAGGACACTTGCAAGATGAAGTGAAGCGAGTTCTTAAGCAGGAGCCGGTTCATGATTTGCCGCCAGTGGACTTTAAACATTTCACCATTCCGGAGGTCCCTTTTACACTCCGCAGCTTTCTCGGGGATCATAAGTGGAAATTATTCTTTGCGATGATATTAGTTATCGGTGAAAGCATTTTGCTTCAAGCAGGACCTTTATTAACAAAATTCGGTATTGATGAAGGAGTTGTTGCTGGCAACAAGGGAATACTTATCACAGTTTCCTTAACCTATCTCGGCAGCATACTGCTCCATTCACTTAGTGCTTGGTACAGAATTCGGTATACGGGGTCTTTGGGTGAACAGCTAATGAAAAATTTGCGTATCAAAGTTTTCAGTCACCTCCAGAGACAATCACTGGATTTCTATACAAATGAAAAGGCTGGCGTGCTCATGACTAGAATGACGAGCGATATCGAAGCCTTGTCCCAGCTTTTCCAAGAAGGTTTAGTGAATTTTGCTGTACAGGGTTTAACAGTAATCGTGATAACGGTGATCTTATTATTCCTAAATTTTAAACTTGCTTTAATTACTTTGTTAGCAGTGGTTCCGATAACAATTATTTTAAGCGAATGGTTTCGGAGAAAATCGTCAAAAGCCTATAAGATTGTCCGCGATAAAATAAGCGAAGTCTTATCAGATCTCCAAGAGAGCTTGGCTGGAATACGTATCATCACAGCACATAACCGACGAAAGTATAATGTCGTTAAACACACAAATATCGTTGGTGAACACAAAGACGCAAACTTAGAAGCTGTGCAAGCCGCATCTGTATACACACCTGGAACTGAAGCCATAGCAATCCTCGGGAGAGCGTTAGTTCTCATTGTGGGTGGCCGTATGGTACTGAACGGGGAACTTGAGATAGGAGAACTGACGGCTTTCTTACTATATTTGGGTGCTTTTTTTACTCCGATTCAGACATTGACTCAGCTGTACAATGGGTATCAGCAAGGTCAGGCAGCAGTCTCAAAACTTCGAGACTTGCTAGGGACAACACCGTCTGTTGCTGAATATCCGTCTGCTAAACCAATGCATGAGATACGGGGTGAAATTGTGTTTGAGAATGTTAATTTTTCCTACAACGACTCGACACCAGTCCTTAAACATATCAATCTAAAGATCGAAGCGGGGGAAACAATCGCCATTGTTGGACCTACAGGAGGTGGGAAGTCTACTATAGCCAAATTAACTACTCGATTCTACGACCCCTCTAATGGAAGAGTCTTAATCGACGGGATAGATATTAGGGAGGTGCAACTTAGTTCACTTCGGCGACAGATAGGTGTCGTTCCTCAAGAACCGTTCCTATTTGCTGGTTCCATAAGAGATAATGTCGGCTTCTCAAGGCCAGAAGTTTCAGATAGTGAAGTCATTGAAGCACTTGAGGCCTCAGGACTTATGACAATGGTTCATTCCCTTCCTGAAGGAATTAATACTGTCATCCACGAGCGCGGTGCATCACTAAGCGACGGAGAACGTCAATTAATTGCGATAGCTCGAGCTTTTTTATCTAAACCTAGAGTTTTAGTACTCGATGAGGCCACTTCTAATCTTGACTTACAATCAGAGAGTCAAGTGGAGCGAGCGTTAGATGCGATTCTTGACGGCAGGTCCGCTATTATCGTTGCGCACAGATTGGCGACTGTAATGAGAGCAGACAGAATCCTTGTTGTGAGGAATGGAAGTATTGTCGAGAGTGGCAGCCACAAAGAACTCATAAATACAGGCGGAGCATACTCTGCAATGCATAACCAGTGGCAAGGAACGGTGCGATCTAGTGGTTCCTGAAACTATTCTGAAATTGTCAGAGGTTAACCTTATCC
Source organism: bacterium (assembly GCA_002713605.1). The sequence continues at coordinate 3,428 of PATL01000029.1, read as the reverse complement.
GAAATGGAGAACATCTTTTAAGAGATCTGAATTTCCAAGTCCTTTCAAATCAAAACTGGGTGATTCTAGGATCAAATGGATCTGGCAAAACCTCACTTCTCAAAGTAGCGTCAATGTTTGAACATCCCAGCTCTGGATCTGTAACTCTTCTCAAAAACACTCTCGGCACTTCCGATATTCGAAAGATTAGACACCTAGTAGGATTTACCGGTCACGGTATCTCGCAATTACTTCGCCCAGATTTAAAAACGGAAGATGTAGTCATGACCGCCAAGTACGGGGCCCTTGAACCTTGGTGGCATACCTATTCGAATCAAGATAAATTGAAAGCCCATACTCACATGGAAATACTCGGTATCAATCATCTTGCTAAGCAGAGATTTGGAACTCTATCCACAGGGGAAAAGCAAAGAGCACTTTTGGCTAGAAGCTTAATGAGTGACCCTAAACTCTTATTACTTGATGAACCTGCATCTGGGCTGGACCTACCGAGTCGCGAGGAATTGATGAAATCATTATCCACTTTAGTTTCTGAGAACTTATCTCCACCAGTGGTTATGGTTACCCACCATGTTGAGGAAATCCCTAAGGGCTTCAGCCATGTATTATTTCTGAAAGAGGGCTCAACTATGGAATCAGGACCAATTAGTGAAAAGTTAAACCCAGAGAACCTCTCTAAATGTTTCGGAATTGATTTAGAGATTAGAGAGTTTAACGGCCGATGGAGTGCACAATCAACACTTGGTTAGTAAAGGCCTGATTGAATTACTAGCAAGACTCCGTTTTGAACGGAAATATCTCCAAGGCTTTCCACAATTTCGTTACTTAAGCCTCGAGTTGAGCCAGTATTTAAAGTTTCATGATTTAGGTTCCATCGAAACCCTGACAAGGAGACACCTTCTGCTAGTCCACCGAATGGAAATATTGAAACCAATTCACTGGCTAACGGCTTTACTATGTGATTGTTCCTGACAACTTTAACAAAGGAAGAACCGACAAAAGCTTCACATGAGATATTCAAAGCAATATCGGAGGCCATAGCTGAAAACACTCCCCAGAGATGATCTACCCGTCCACCGCCGGAATCCACAATCGTAACTGATGCAAAAGATTTACTAGCATATGATATCGCTAGCTCTAAGTCAGATTTATCTTTATCTTCTGGGAAAGTAATTAATTCAATTGACTGTTTTTCTGCTAACTCCAGACCTCTAGCCGATATTGAATCTAGGTCTCCTATAACAACATCGGGCGTTATGCCAAGGGACATGGCGTTGTCAAACCCTGAATCAACCGCAAGAACTGCATCAAATTCTGGGAAATAATCTAGCACTCGTTTATCAGGAGAGGGTCCGCCATTAATTATTAATGCGTTGCGCTTTCCAGTGTTATCCGACATCTTTATATCCGCCTAGTCCTAACTGAAATCAACTTTACCAGACCTCATAAACAGCCAGGCTATGAAAATCCCTACAGCACTTCCCATAACAGAAAATATAAATGAGTAAGTTGCAGAGAAACCGATAGCAGCAAATAACATTAGAAATGTTATAAAACCTCCTAATCCAGAAAGTGGATAGACGAAACAACCCAAATTTGAAGGCTTGGAGTTAGAGATGACCATTGACCTTAGGCTTCCTCAAATCTTCTCTGAGAAACGCGAACTTTGTCTTCTTTTCTCACTTACTCGACACTGTAGCTGACAGAGTTAAAGTAAAGTTTGCCCTTAGTGCCCTCATTACTAATAGTCTCCCAACTCGTGTTTGTGATTTGGTGGATGATAAGTTGAAATCCGCTATGGCTACATTACTGCTACTTTGATTAAGTGGTATCTGGATGCCAACTTATAGAAATCAACCTAACCGACGATGCATTGTCTTGGGAGAGAATTGGTTTTGAAATTGTTACAGAGAATTCAATTCAAACAATCATCGTAGGAAACACAAAATTATGCTTTGAAGAAATTGATGAGGTTAAAGGCATCACCTCTGTTCACGTTGAGGGAATCAAGAAGAATGTGGACTCACTTAATTTCAATCCAACGGCTCTTTCTAGTAAAAATTTTGAAGCATCTTTTCATCACAACCGAATAGAACGAATAGACCATTTGGTAGTTACAACACCCAATCCCGACAGAACGACAAAGGCGCTCGTTAAAGCAGGAGTAACGCTTAGTGGAATTCGAACATTTGGGAGTTCTCCGAATCAAACTCGCCAGTCGTTTTTTTGGTTAGGTGACGTCATTCTCGAATTAGTCGGACCACATCAGGCACCAAAAGCTGGCAAACCACTATTTTGGGGGCTAGCACTAGTTTCATCAGATATTAACGAAACCGTGCGCCACCTTGGAGACCTCTGCACTCCATTGAAAGATGCTATTCAACCTGGGCGGAAGATAACGACAGTAAAAACACGTGACTTATCTATAGGGGTAGCAATAGCGATTATGTCCCCTCATATAAACGACAATTAAATGCATCGTGGAATGGACACAAGTTTAGATTAATATACTGAAATGAACGCAGAGAACCTCTTTGACCTCTCCGGCAAAGTCGCCGTAATCACAGGAAGCGGGAAAGGAATAGGCAAAGGGATAGCGAAGTTGCTTTCTGAAGCTGGAGCAAAAGTTGTGCTTTGTTCCCGCACCAAAGAGGACGTAAAGGAAGTTGCCCGCGAGATCACTGATAATGGAGGAACTGCGTTCTCTACCATATGTGATGTGACGATCGATGATCAGGTAGTATCGCTTGCGGATTCGGCTATTTCAGAATTTGGGGCTATTGATATCTGGGTTAACAATGTTGGAGGAAGCACAGGTCGGTCTTCCCTTAAAGATCTTTCGCGTTCAGATTGGGATGAGACAATAGCGTTAACCCTGACATCCGTTTTCATAGGTTGCCAGGTAGCTGCTAGAAACATGCAAAGCGGCTCAATCATAAATATTTCTTCACGTTCTTCATGGGGTGCTGTTCCTAATAATTCTCATTATGCGGCGGCAAAAGCAGGAGTGAATGTCCTGACCGCCAGTTTGGCTCACGAACTAGGTCCAGATATAAGATGCAATGCAGTAGCCTCGGGCGCTGTTCCAACAGATATTTTCTTCAAAGTCATGAAAATGCAACCTGAAGATTTGCCACAATATGCAAAAGATACAGGGGTTCCTTTACAACGGTTAGGCACACCTAAAGATATAGCTGGAGCAGTACTTTTCTTATGCTCAGAGGCTTCATCATGGATGACCGGAGAGGTTATAACCGTTAGCGGAGGGCGTTAACGAAGCGGTTTCGGCTCGTTTAACTCAGCAACGTTATCTAGCAAAATTTTCTTTTGGTCCTCCATTGAGAACTCTTTTAATTCCATAACGTAATCTAATGGCGCAGGCATTCCTTCGATATGAGGCCAATCAGATCCGAACACAACTCTGTCAG
>PATL01000028.1 GCA_002713605.1 bacterium | reverse complement strand
TCTGATTCCTTAAGTGCAGTGCTTTGCGAAAACCATGAGAAATCATTTCCACTTGAACACCATTGATAAAAGTTTCCTGCATATCCAGATCTTGCGTATGCTTCGAATGCCAGAAAAGCTTTCCAAATATCCCTACCCCACGTCTTTGCTCGCTGGTTATTGTCTAAGTCCTCAAGTCGAGTTGAGACTCTCTCTGCAATTTTAACATGGTCAAGTAGTTGCTTCCCTTTAGCCAGCGCTTCGCTTACTGACGTTATTGACTCTGTTTCTTTATCACGGAAATTCTGTATTGACTCATTTAGCGCGAAGGAGATAGCTCTCTTTTCCATCTCGACACGCTTCTTTTCAGATTCTGCTTGGCTTGCCTCGAGCGCATCTGCTCGTTGGATCCACCATTCTTCAGCTTCGCGCCTTTGAATATCTTTTTTGGCTAGCTGATCCTGAAGGTTTTCGATTTCCTCAATAGCATGCTCTAGGTCGGCGGAGACGTCTCGGAAGTTGTACCGTAGTTTCTGATTTTCAGCTAGCAGATTCTCGAAGTCAGCATTTTTCCGATCAGACTTTTCCCTATCTAATGGGTCATTAAATCCTCGAAGAAGCCGTAGGGCGTTTTCACAAAGATCAGGAAGGGGTTGTGCTAAAATATAAGGCTGTATCGTTCTCAGAACTCTTCTGTTGATTAATTCATATTTAGCTTTACGAATATCACTTGCTGGAATCGGAGGAGCTGCCAGAACTGTGCGAAATTCTGGATCGGCTGGAGGAAAGATTCGTAATTCTCCTGGCTCTAAAGAATAGTTTGATCCAACTAAGTTTTGGAATCTTGCCAAACCACCTTGATCTAAGAAAAGAACTTGAGATACGCCAGCATAACCCTCAGCTATAGCTCTTGCCATCTCAATAGTTTTTCTAGTTTCATGAAGCGGATCTTGGGCGATGCAAATAATAGAGATGGGTCGCTCAGAATTAAATATCTCCTCAACGAAATGCAAAATATTTGTATCAGTAGGTCGAGGCAATAACATATGGAATTCAGATTTGCCCCGTTTAGGAGTTCCTCCAAAATTTTCTGATGTCTTCAAAAGGGAAGTTACCAATTCCCTTGGGTGCTCTAACCCGCTCAAATCACTATTATGATTTTCGTTTTCCACATCTACCCAAACTATTTGCTCATTTTCTTGGGAAACGACCCTTAAGGTTGTTCTGTTGCCACTTTGAGCCTTTACACGAAATTCCTTAATTTGAGATTCTTCATCACCAACTGTGATGACTTCATGGGCAACATCTCCTGTCCAGTCCTGAAAAGCATGCTCAACAGCTTGAAACAGGTCATCTTGGCTATCTGTCCATAGAACCCTGTAGACAAGTTCCATTTATACCCCTTTTGCAAAAGAACTAGTTTATTTAACTTGCTTGAAGTGCTTGCTGGAACTCTAGATGAGCTTTCTCAAAATTTGTTTTTTGCCCCCATAAGTCAACAACCGTCATTGCCATAATTTTTGCACCATCGATGACTGCCTTATCTCCGGCTTCGCTTCTAGCGTAATTAGCAAAATCTGGCGTGTGAATTGGAACTCCATGCGGCGCTACACCGATCATCGGATGTATCGATGGAACGATATAACTCACATTTCCCATGTCTGTGCTTCCAACAACTTTATTCTCATTATCAGGTTCCATTAAAGAACGACCAAGACGTGATGCATTAGTTGAGTAGAGAGTACAGATTGTTTCATTGTCAATCATGTCTGCGTAGTAAGGCTCAATCCAATCATGTGTCATTGTGCATGACGTCGCTATTGCACCTGCTTCAAGGCAGTTATGGACGCGTTTTTTTAAGGGCTCCAAACTCTTGGCATTCGTTGAGCGGACATACCACTCCATAGATGAATGCTCTGGAACGATATTAGGCTTACTACCAGATTCCAGGAAGATTCCGTGAATACGCTCATCAGGTCTTATGTGCTGTCGAAGAGCTGCTATATTTTGATAGCCAAGAACAGCAGCATCAAGAGCATTTTGACCTCGATGTGGGGCAGCAGCAGCATGTGCGGCTAGACCTTCATAGGCGACATGGAGGCGCTGAATGACGATTGTATTCATCTTCACTAGATCGCCCGAGGCAGGATGAACCATCATCGCTGCGTCTACATTGTCAAACGCTCCCCGTTCAGCCATGAATACCTTTCCTCCACCGCCTTCTTCAGCTGGAGTACCGAGTATTCGAAGACTACCGCCAAGTTTTGAAGCAACTTTTGATGCAGCGATACCAGCCCCTAAACCTGCAGTTCCAATGATGTTATGTCCACATGCATGACCAATTTCGGGAAGTGCATCATATTCACAAAGCACAGCAACGCAGACTCCTTCGTCCCCTACTGAAGCTTCAAAGGCTGTTTCTAGGTCATAAGCGCCACGTTCAGGTTTTAACCCTTGATCATCAAGGATTCCTGTAAGAGTTTCGTGAGCGAAATGTTCCTCAAAATTAAGTTCAGGGTTTGCGTGGATCGCATGAGACGCTTCCAAAAGAACATCGGAAATAGCATCTACCTCATCGCACACAATCTGTTTGACGTCTTCAAGCTCTTGTAGTGTTAGTTCCTTGCTCATTTTTCATCCTTAGACTTCATCTTAGTCTTTGAATTAGAGATGCTTACGAAAATTCTATTTGATTTCTGAAAGATTATTAGAATAGCCTTCAAGTAATATTAGTTTCTAGAAAGAAAGATACAAGATGGCACATACCGTTTACCTTGAATTTAAATGTTTAGAAGGAAAAGGAGCTGAGTTTCTTGAAGTTCTTCTCCCATCCCTAAGCGACACAAGAGCATTCGACGGATGCTTGAGTGTAGAGACGTATTCAAATTCCGATGCGCCCGACACGGTGTTTCTTTGGGAGAAGTGGGCTGAGCGTTCGGATCAAGAGGCTTATATGAACTGGCGAGTAGAAACTGGAATGCTTGACCTTATTGGCCCCTTCATGGCTGGGGCACCTTCAATTGTGCACCTGAATGCTGAGGATTAACCCAGAAGGCGTTTCTTTATTTTGTTAGCGGCATCAATTAGGCTCGCAGGTGAGAAGTCAAATTTTTCCACTCCCTGAGAGCTATTGATTTTACTTTGAGGTGACCCTGTACTTTGTGAATTTTGCTGTGGTCTAGAATTTTCTCCAGAAGTCAGCATCCGCATCGCAAATCGCAGATCATCCGCATTTCGTTCTGCAGCTTCTCGAAGTTTCTTTTCCGAATTTAGTTCTAAACGAACCCTAACTAACTCAATTTCTAACTCTGAGACTTTATCGGTCTTTTCCTCAATACTTTTCCCGTCTTCAGGTTTAGATTGCCCGTCCCATGCACCGGAGGTGACAAGAGAGGCTATCGGAATTCGCCATCCCGAGTCTGTTTTGATTGCACCTTCTATTTTCCCTTCAGCTATCCACCTCCGAATGGTTCCTCGTGATTTACTTGATTCGTTTACTGCCTCTGCAAGACTCACCATTGGCACTGACTGATCAAATTGTGGCGGTTTCTGCTTTACCGAAGTACTGCTTTCAAGTTTAGGCTCGTTGGATTCCTCTTGAGGAGGCCAGAGAATTTCTTCACCCATGTTTCCGGCTTCTTATTGGTTTTCTTCTCTAGCAATCCTGGCAGCTTTGAAAGATTGTATTGCTGTAACCATAAAAAGGAGACAGATTAGTGTTGTCATTAGTTGGGAGAATAAAGCCCAACCGGTGCTCCCTCTCCCGATTAAGGAACCTAGACTGCCTAAAATTGCAATTAAGGATAGGGCCGCTGCGCCATGCATAAAATGGTGATTGAGTTCTGGTTTTAAGTTCCCACCTGCGCCTAACCCTATAAATACAATACCGATGAAGGCAGGTATTAGTGAGGTAGCGCTACCGGAGTCAGAGACTATAGTGACCACCACTCCCAAAAGGATTAAAACGATTCCTACTGCTATTGATTTTTTGCTCATTATGCCTCTATTTCTCCGACCATCTTTTCTGGCCGTACGATCTCATCGAATTCGTCTTCTGTCAGGTAGTTTAACCTGAGTGTCTCTTCGCGGAGAGTTGTCCCATTTTTATGCGCTTCTTGCGCTATCTCAGCCGCTTTGTAATAACCGATATGAGTATTGAGTGCTGTAACCAGCATAAGGCTTTGTGAAAGGAGGGCATTTATTCTCTCTATATTCGGTTCTATACCTACAGCACAATTGTCATTAAAACTTTTTGAGGCGTCGGCAAGAAGGTCAGCGCTCGTCAGCACGTTGTATGCCATCACTGGTTTAAAAACATTTAATTGGAATTGTCCGTGGGTTCCCGAGACCGTGACGGCAGCGTCGTTTCCGATTACCTGTGCACAGACCATTGTCAATGCTTCACATTGAGTTGGATTAACCTTACCAGGCATGATTGAACTACCTGGTTCGTTGGCGGGGAGAGTAATTTCGCCAATCCCGCACCGTGGTCCGCTTGCAAGAAGCCTTACGTTATTAGCTATATGCATCAGACTAACTGCTAAACGTTTGAGACTTCCACTTATTTCAACCATGGCATCATGTGCGCTTAGCGCTTCGAATTTATTTTCTGCACTCACAAATGGGTGGCCGGTGAGTTCAGATATTTTTTCAGCGACAGCAACATCGTATCCTTTAGGAGTATTTAATCCCGTGCCGACAGCAGTTCCTCCGAGAGCTAATTCCCTAATCCGGTGCAAACTATCTGAGACTGCTTCCATTCCTCTCTGTAGTTGCATTGCGTACCCGCTGAATTCTTGACCTAGCGTTAGCGGAGTCGCATCCATTAAATGTGTTCGGCCAGTTTTTGTAACAGACATGAACTCAGATGATTTTTGCGTGAGGGTATCGTGCAATTGCTTTACGTTCGGAAGAGTTTTCTCAACAATTGTTTCGTACGTCGCCATATGCATGGCTGTTGGGAAGGTGTCATTGGAACTTTGACTTTTATTGACATCATCGTTAGCACTTACTATTTTTTCCACCCTAAAGTCTGCGCCAAGTATTTCAGTAGCGCGGTTTGCTATGACCTCATTTAGGTTCATGTTGCTTTGTGTGCCTGAACCTGTCTGCCAAACAACAAGCGGGAATTCATCATTTAGGTCTCCGGCTATGATTTCGTCACAGGCTTGACTTATCGCGTTGGCCTTATCTTCAGAGAAGTCAGTCAGTTTTGCATTAACTATTGCGGAAGCTTTCTTTAAATATGCGAAAGCCTCAATTATCGCAGCGGGCATTGTCTGTCCGCCGATATCAAAATTTTGTATACTGCGTTGTGTTTGGGCGCCCCAATACCTGTCGTTAGGCACTTCTATCTCGCCTAACGTATCCTTTTCTTTCCTGTATCCCACCATTTACCTACTTTAGCCTGATGAGCTTAGGCGGATGCAACTACTGCGCGATCCAAAGCTATTACTTATCTAAAACGCACTTTCCTACGTTGATTGATTAATCAGCTAAATTACGGAAAAGTTGTCGTTGGATCAACTGGAATCCCATTTCAGCCATCCGCCCCATGATGTCAGGGTCAGCAAACATTTCGTTACTTGATTCCATCAGTTGGTCTAAAGAATCAGCCGTGGTGACTGTTGCATACATGCCTGTTAGTGGACCAGCAGCTATTCCTTGTGTCCATCGAATGCCAGTGGCATTCTTACTCATGTGACCCCAGATTGCATCAGCATTTGATTCAATTGTCTCCTGGTCCTGTTGCGCACCAGCACTTATGATTAGACTTCCGTATTTACCAGTCAGTTCGCCGCGCTGGGTATGTATTTGCATCAAGCTTCTTCTCAGAGTCTGAATTCCTGCATTTTGCATTGCTTCAATAAATTCAGGTCGAGCACGAAGCTCATCTGGAGCAGAGACAGCTGCGTCAATCGATTCCCAATCTGAAGTGATAAATATTTCACCGTAGCCATCTCCAGCCATCACCGATTGGGTTACCCACATATCAGTGGCCCCCGCATCCATAAACGCCTGACGGCCAAATGAATTCATATCCTCTAATAGTTTTTCAACGTTTGAGGCTCTTACTACTAGTCCCGCCATATATGACATAACAAATTCCTTTCTTTACTATTTAATTACGTTGACCGTTTTGGATNGGCTCTGTGTCGGGCATCATCTTGTTAAGGACAAAATAAACTGGGCAAAATTTTGTCACAGGACTAATTATCTGCAGTCCTGCAACAACTCCCGCTATCCACAGCCACTGAATTGACGTTACTGCAGCAAGAATAACGCTCAACATATACGTGGCTCCGACAATNCCATCGTGAGCTCTAATTTTATTTTGCATAGAATCTCTCCATTCTNCTAACCATCATTTTGTGATCATTTCTTTCACGGAGAAACTAGGCGGATTTCAGGACGGATGACAAACTAAAGCTTTAGATTTAATAGTTCAGAAACTTTTGGTGTCGGAGGGGGGACTTGAACCCCCACGCCCGTAACGGGCACTAGCCCCTCAAGCTAGCGCGTCTGCCAATTCCGCCACTCCGACATAATTGAATGGTTAGTGTACCGGTGAACAACAAAATCTAAACCTGTGAATAACTATTTGATGATTGTTACTCATCCATCATTAAAGCGAGAGCCAACGTGACGAAAGTAAAGACTAAAGCGAGAATAATCGTAATCCGGTCAAGGTTTCTCTCTATTACAGTCGATCCAGCTGCCTGAGACCCTAGCCCTCCACCGAACATGTCAGATAGCCCGCCACCGCGACCACTGTGAAGCAGAACCAAGCCGATTAGGGCGAGAGCAACGAGAACATCAATTATGACTAGTAAAGCGGTCATATCGTGATGTTATCAAGATGCGTCTACGAATAGTGTTTTTCTAAGAGACAAAGGGATATAAATACCTGATGCTATTGGAATCTGTACTGCACGATACGGGCAAAACTCTTAGCTTCAAGAGCTGCTCCCCCGACCAATGCCCCATCAATATCGCTCTGTGACATTAACTCTGCGATATTGACAGGCTTTACTGAGCCACCGTATTGAACCCTCGTGTTTTCAGCTGCTACTTTCCCACTAATTTCGCTAATACAATCTCGAACGTGAGCGCACATCTCTTGTGCGTCCTCGGGTGTAGCAGTTGCTCCTGTTCCAATTGCCCATATAGGCTCATATGCAATTACCATGCTTCCTACACGCTCTTTGCCGATACCTTGAAGTCCCTCAACTAACTGGGCCTTTACCTTATCCTTAGCGATCCCATCATCTCTCTCATTGAGAGTTTCACCGACACACAGAATTGGTGTCATAGCATGCTTAAAGATAGCTTTCACTTTTGCATTAATCTGTGCGTTTGTTTCGTTGAAGATTTCACGTCGTTCTGAATGCCCAACAATTACCAGTTTGACATTAAGCTTTTCTAGCATTGCAGTTGAGACCTCACCTGTATAAGCACCCTTTTCTTGTTCATGGCAATGCTGCGCCCCTAACAGGATTGGTATGTTGTCGGATTCTAGTACTGTCTGTATTGAGCGTAGGTCAGTAAATGGCGGGTGTACGGATATATCACAATGGGAATAGTCGTCAGTGTTCAATTCCCACCTAAGGCCTTGAACCATTTGAATGGCTTCAAAATGGTTGTGATGCATTTTCCAATTTCCACTTATTAAAGGTTTTCTGTCTGCCATATATTTCCTTTACAATTTACTTTACTGATTAGTCAGTAGGGCGTCTATACCAGGCAAAGTACCTTTCTCTATCAGTTCTAGACTGGCCCCCCCTCCTGTTGAGACATGGTCAATCTCTGTGTCGAATTCAAATTCTTTCGCGGCAGCAGCACTATCGCCTCCGCCTATCACAGTAAAGCTAGCTTTATTTTCAGCCATAGATTGAGCCACATGTTTCGTACCGGCACTAAACCTTCTGTCTTCGAACACGCCCATGGGACCATTCCAAAGGACAGTTTTAGATTCTTGAATTATGTCTCCAAATGCAGCGGCTGACCCCGGACCGATGTCCAATCCGGTCCATCCATCTGGGATATTTTTCCCCATCTGCCGAACGACACCCCCGACTGCTGCGTCTCCGATTTTTCCATCACTGTCCATCGCAGTGAAATCGTGTGGCAAGACAATAGGTGCTCCGGCTTCCAAGAGTTCTCTACAGTAGTCTAATTGCCCTTCTTCAAGTAAAGAGGATCCGATCTGTTGACCTTGAGCTTTCAAGAAAGTAAAACACATTCCTCCTCCAATTAATAGTTTGTCTACAATCTGGACTAAGGCGTCAATAACGCCTAACTTGTCACTGACTTTTGAGCCTCCGAGAATGGCTACAAAAGGCCTTTTGGGTTTGTTTCGAACCTGAAGCAAAATTTCTACTTCATTATGAAGTAGGCGACCAGCAGCACTCGGCAGTAGCTGAGGCGGTCCCGTGATTGACGCATGGTTTCGGTGAGATGCACCGAAAGCATCGTTAACGTAGATATCTTGACCAGCAACTAGTTGTTGAATAAATTCAGGATCATTAGATTCTTCACCTGAATTAAATCGCAAGTTATCAAGCAATTTAACTCCAGGTAAGATTTCATTTAGCCTGTTCCTTATAGGTTCGAGAGAGTACTTTTCCTCGAATTTTCCTTTTGGTCTTCCGAGATGCGAACATGCAGTTACCTCGGCGCCGTTGTCTATAAGATATTTTAGAGTTGGAATAGCTTCTCTTATTCTCAAATCGTCGCGAATGATTCCATTATCTAGTGGCACATTAAAATCTGTTCGCACCAGAACGCGTTTCCCTGAAATATCTCCCAAGGCTTCCAGATTTGGTAACTCACTCACGATTGTATTAGCGACGGGCTTTCTTTGTTCTTCTTGTGCCAACAATTTGTGTNAGGTCTATCAGACGGTTCGANTATCCCCATTCGTTGTCATACCATCCGCAGATTTTGACAAGCTTTCCTTGGGTCATCGTCAGTCCAGCATCAAATGTGCAACTTGCAGGAGATCCAACAATATCTGCGCTCACTAGAGGCTCTTCGCTGTACTCCAAAACATTTTTGAGAGGACCNCGTCGCGCTGCTTCTTTGAANGCCTCATTTACCTCTTCTACCGATGGTGTCTTTTTCATTATTCCAGTGAAGTCTGTAACTGATCCGTCNGGTATTGGCACGCGCATGGCTATTCCGTCTAGTTTCCCTTGCATTTTTTTAAGAACTAATCCTGTTGCTCTTGCCGCTCCAGTGCTTGTGGGGATAATGTTTACCGCGGCTGCGCGAGCTCTTCTCAAATCGCTATGAGGGCCATCAACTATTGCTTGGTCTCCGGTGTACGCATGCGTTGTAGTCATAAGGCCCTCTTGGACTCCAAATGCGTCATCTAGGACTTTGATCATTGGAACAAAGCAGTTAGTGGTGCAGGATGCATTTGAAATTATATGATGTTTTTTTGGGTCATAATCATCATCATTAACCCCCACAACAAATGTTGCGTCACATGAGGCAGGTGCTGAAATGATGACTTTTTTTGCTCCAGCTTCTATATGAGGTTGTGCTTTTTCTTTGTCGGCAAAGATTCCTGTTGACTCTATTACGACATCAACCCCAAGGTCACCCCATGGGAGGTCGCTAGGGTTGCGTTCAGATAGTACTGCTAGTTTCTCTCCGTCAACGCTAATTCCCCCACGTACTGCTTTGACTGATCCTCCGAATTTACCGTGGACAGAATCATTCTTTAGTAGATGCGCGAGCGTCTCTAATGAGCCGAGATCGTTTACGGCTACGAAATCTATTTTTGCACCTGAGAGTTTGGCTGCTCNAAAGAAGTTTCTNCCTATCCTTCCGAACCCATTAATACCTACTCGAATGGCCATGTTTCCCTCCTACTGGGGCTATATCGTCTAAGCGTGATGCTAGCGATTCTTGAGCANAAAGNCAGTGACCGGTNTNGCTTTTTATTTTTCTATGTCCCGNTGANTAACTGATNCTCCNAAGCCCANAGANNTGANNACNCCTTTGAGTTCATTGGCNATNACAACTGACCTNTGTTTGCCNCCTGTACANCCTATNGCGAGACTGAGNTANCTTTTCCCTTCATCTTGNTANGCAGGCATTATGAGTNGNAGCATTGANTCCAAATGAGTNAGNAACTGGNTGGAAATNTNNTTTTGTAATAAGAATTCTCTTACCTGANNATCNTCTCCGGTCATNTCTCGAAGGTTTTCTTCCCAATGNGGATTNGGNAANAACCGGCAATCTANCANTAANTCNACGTCNTTGGGNACTCCNTGTTTNAAGCCGAANGAAACAATTCTTGTCTGNAGNGTNGNNGCTGTTGATTCGATAGTNAANAGTTNAGCGAGNCGTGATGAAAGNTCNTGNACATTNAGNTCGNTAGTGTCTAACTCAATNTCNGCGAAACCTCGNAGTTCTTTNAACTCATNAATTTCNGACTTTATNTTNTCNGCNANNCCGTCNCCNTCCTTNAANGGGTGTCTGCGCCGTGTCTCTTCATACCGTTTAATTAATGTCTCAATACTCGCAGTCAAGAAAAGAGTTCTCACGTTAAGAGTCTTGCTATCCCCTAGGTGGCTAATTTCCTTTATTGTCTCTTCAGGTGATTCTGCACCTACCACCAATGCAATATTACTAGTGACAGAACCCTTTGCTAAAGCTAGTTCAGCGACCTTGGCAACTAACTGCGTTGGAAGGTTATCAATGACGAACCATCCTAGGTCTTCAAGACATTTAGCAGCTTCAGATCGACCAGCCCCTGAATAGCCTCCGATTATAAGAAATTCTGCCATATTTAATTCTAGCTGTATCTAAGCTGCAGTTTTCTTACCCTTACTGTAGTTTTTTACATAAGAGGATTAGAAGTTCCGGAATTCCGGAAAGTTCTGATTCTATGGGTTTTTCTATGACTTTCTTAATCATGAAGTTTTCACTGGAGAGTGCGTTGAAGTAAGTACTGAGGGTCCGGTGCGCGTATAGCACATCATGGTCAGGAGTTATTTTTTCTATTTCGGTTGATTCAGTAAGGTACTCGCCTATTTCCCAAATGGCATCACGGTCGTGGCTGTATAAATTGGCAGGTCCACTTCCTGGGGATTGAAAAACTGGATGATTCATGATTATCAGAAGTATTCCATCCTTTTCTAAAACTCTTGCAATTTCAGATACAGCTTCCAGGAGGCTTTCTACGTGCTCAATAACCATTGAGCATATTACTGCATCAAATTTTTCATCTTTGAAGGGCATTTGGTCAATACTGTGTTGAACAAATTGAACACCGTTAGTTATTTCTTTGGCATAGCCTAATTGCCTTATAGAGATATCCCCTCCGATTATTGTCGCATGCTCTGCGATTTTTCTCGTCTCTTGGGCCACGAGGCCGGTTCCGGTACCAATATCAAGAATGTTTTTTTTCTGAGAGAGAATACCCTCGATCAGCGGAACAATCATTTCGACATATTCTGTTGATTCGTTATTCTCGATGCTCCTAATCCACCATTCGCTGAGCTTGTCCCAAATGTTTTTTGCATTCTGTGGGGAATTACTCACGTGACTCTATTGGGGTTTGAACATTTTTGATAAACAGATTTAGCAACTGCCTCTGGTAGCCACGTCAATTCCAAAAGGTCTTCCAGCGTCGCTTGCCTAATTTTATTGATGCTTCCGAATTCCTTGATCAATCGTGCCTTTCTGGAGGGACCGAGTCCACTAACTTCATCAAGGATTGAGCCCTTCATGGCTTTTTTTCTGAGTTGACGGTGGTAAGTAATTGCGAACCGGTGGCTTTCATCACGAATTCTTTGCAACAAATATAAAGATTCTGAATTTCGTGGAAGGATAACTGGTTCTGATTTACCAGGAAGAAATAGTTCTTCGTTTCGCTTGGCAAGTGCGGCTATAGGTATCCGGTCAAAAAGATTGAGCTCTTTTAGTACCGCAACAGTGGCTGATAGTTGACCTTTTCCTCCATCAACTAAAAGCAGCTGAGGGGGGTAAGAGAAACTCGATGCGTCGTTACTTTGATTGCTTTCCTCTTTCAGTAAATTCAGCAACCTTCTTCGAACTACTTCAGCCATCGCAGCATAATCATCATTTCCATCAATAGTTTTAATCTTAAATTTCCTGTAGTCTTTCTTTTTCAAAATTGCATCTTCCATGACGACCATTGAGCCTACGTAATTGCTGCCCTGCAGGTGGCTCATGTCGTAGCATTCGATCCGTAAAGGAGAATTTGGAAGATTAAGAAACTTCTGTATGTCATTTAGTGCTTTCGACCTACTGTTATGATCACCTAGTCTTTTTAGGCGATGACGTTTGAATGCGTCTTCAGCGTTAAGGCGCACAGTTTCCATTAAGGTCTTTTTAGTACCTTTTTGGGGAACACGAATTTGAACTTTTGAACCACGCTCCCCACTAAGCCATGTTTCATAGAAGTCTTTATTATGAGGTTCGGTTCCGACGTATATCGCTTTAGGGCTGCCCAAAGGGTTATTTTCTATGTAGAGTTTCTCCAGTATTCGTGACTGAAGTACTCCAGTAGGCAAGTTTTCTGCTTTGTCCAAAATAAACGACCGCTGACCTAATACACGTCCGTTACGCACAAAGAAGGCGTGTGCAGCCGCTTCAAACTCATCGTCAACGTACGTAACGACATCAAAATCTTCTGATCGCGTACCCACCATTACTTGCTTTTCTGCAGCCTTTTGAACATTAAACAATTTGTCCCTGAAGCGTGCTGCCCTTTCGAAATCCTGTTCTTCGGCGGCAGTATTCATTTGCGAAAGTATATCTTCAACGACATCATCCGTATGCCCCTCAAGGAAACGCAATAAGTCTCTTACTAATTGCTGATATTCCTCCACTGAGACATTGTCAACGCATGGGCCACAACATTTTTTTATATGAAATTCAAGGCATGGTTTCTGCAGTTTTTCGTGCCGACTGTATTTATTCTCTGTGCATGTCCTTAAGGGAAAGGTTCTCTGCAGGAGATCTAGGGTGTCTCTGATCGCTTTAACTTCCACATACGGACCAAAATACCTGTTGCCTTTTTTTAGTTTTCCTCGTGTTAGCATTGCCCTCGGCCATTCGTCAGCTGTTGTGACTACAAGAAATGGGTAGCTCTTATCATCGCGTAGACGAACGTTAAATCGGGGTTGGTGTTCCTGTATCAAACTGTGTTCAAGTATTAACGCTTCAACTTCATTTTGGACTTGTATCCATTCAACGCTTACTGCCTCCTGAATCATTTGTTGTGTTCTAGAGTGGAGCTTTTCAATTGGCTGAAAGTATGAATTTATTCTGGATCTTAATACTTTAGCTTTCCCTACATAGATCACTCGGTCGAATGCATCTTTAAACTGATAAGAGCCCGGAGTACTTGGGATTAGCTGTGAATCTGGTTTAGTTATCATCCTTTTCCTAGGTGATGTTTGCTGTTTATTTAATTATTTAGAGAGTTCCCGCTTTATTAAGAATAGGTCTAAGAAATTCTCCTGTGAAACTTGCTCGTGTTTTTGCCACCTTTTCTGGAGTCCCCTCAGCGATAACCGTTCCTCCCCCATCTCCTCCGTTGGGCCCTAGGTCGATAACCCAGTCAGACGATTTAATGACATCAAGATTATGTTCAATGACGACAATTGTGTTCCCTTGGTCAACTAGTCGTCTGAGGACAGTCAATAACTTATTTACATCTTCAAAATGTAAACCTGTTGTTGGTTCATCAAGGATATACATTGTATGCCCTGTAGATCGTTTGGCGAGCTCGCTTGCGAGTTTCACTCGTTGCGCCTCACCACCTGAAAGAGTAGGGGCCGGTTGTCCTAAGCGGACATAGCCGAGGCCGACGTCTACTAACGTTTGCATATGGCGAACGATTGGTGGCTGGTTCTCAAAGAATTCTAAGGCTACCTCACAGGGCATGTTCAAAATATCGGCGATGTTTTTACCTTTGAAGTGAACATCCAAAGTGTCTCTGTTGTACCTTGCCCCATTGCAAACCTCACAAGGAACGTAGACATCCGGCAGGAAATGCATCTCAATCTTAATTGTGCCATCCCCAGAACATGCTTCGCACCTTCCGCCTTTCACGTTAAATGAGAATCTGCCTGGCAGGTAACCCCTTACTTTTGATTCTGTCGTTTGTGCAAAGAGCTTTCTAACGTTATCGAATACGCCGGTGTAGGTTGCAGGGTTTGACCTAGGCGTTCTTCCTATGGGTTGCTGGTCAATATTTATTACTTTGTCAAGTGACTCTAATCCTTCAATGCGAGTATGCAATCCTGGTGCAACCTTTGATTTATATATCTGCTGCATTAGTGCCCTATAGAGGATGTCATTGACCAGCGTGGATTTTCCAGAGCCGGATACTCCCGTCACAGAGACGAAGCAACCTAGTGGTATTTCAACGTCTATATTTTTTAGATTATGTTCTCTTGCTCCTTTAATTTTGATCCATTGACCGCTAGGAGCTCTTCGTTCCTGTGGTGTAGAAATTAATCGTTTACCAGAGATATATTGACCGGTTATTGAGTTCTTATTTTTTCTCAATTGCGAAACGGAGCCTGAGTGGACAATTACCCCTCCGTGTTCGCCTGCTCCAGGCCCTATATCAACAATATGGTCAGCAACACATATTGTTTCTTCATCGTGTTCAACGACCAAGACGCTATTTCCAATATCTCGAAGTCGCTCAAGAGTTTCAATCAATCTTTTGTTGTCTCTCTGATGCAAGCCGATTGATGGTTCATCTAAGACGTACAGCACTCCTACAAGGCCTGAGCCTATTTGCGATGCTAAACGTATTCGTTGCGCTTCACCTCCTGATAAGGTGCTTGCGGCCCTATGTAACGAGAGGTATTCCAGCCCTACGTCCAGCAGGAAACCCATGCGTGAATTTATTTCTTTCAGGATAGGTGCGGCTATCATTTCATCTCGTTTGTTTAACTTAATTTTGCTAATTCTGACCGCTGCCTCTTTTATGCTCATATTGCAAAGGTCAGCTATACTTAGCTTGTTGATGGTTACTGCAAGTGACAATGGCTTTAAACGGTCGCCATTGCAATCAGGGCATGGTATTTGCCGCATATAGCCCTCAATTTGTTCTCTTTGTTTATCGGTATCTGCTTCTCTATGACGGCGGCGGAGGTTAGGTATAACTCCTTCAAAAGTCGCTTGAAAGTTTCTTGTTCTTCCAAACCGGTTTGTATAAGTAACGGTGATTCTTTTCTTTCCGACACCTTGCAGGATCATTTTTTTAGATTTGGAAGATAGTCTTTTCCATGGGGCATCCATTGGGATTTCATTTTGCTCTGCGACTGATGTAAGGAGCAGTTGAAAATATTTACTTCTTCCAGTGGACCATGGTGCGATGGCCCCCTCCGAAAGTGTCAAATCTGGGTTAGGGACTACTAATTGTGAATCCACCTCAAAACGCGTTCCCAATCCATCACACGAGACACAGGCGCCATACGGGGAATTAAAACTGAAATTGCGTGGCTCTAATTCTTCAAAAGATTTTCCGTCACTGGGCCGACTGAAATGGATTGAAAAGGTAAGAAATTCCGATTGTTTCTTTTCCTTGAGAATTTCGACTTGCATCACGCCATCCGCAAGCTTCAATGCAGTTTCTATTGAATCTGTCAATCTTCTATTGATGCCGTCACGCATCACGAGCCGATCAACAATCACAGAGATGTCATGCATTTCATAACGCTCAAGTTGAAGCACCGGGGTCCCATCATCATTGGTTCCAGCCACATCATTCAAGTTGACCATTTCACCGTCTATGACCGCTCGAGTGAACCCCTGTCCTGCTAGATCCGTAACAAGCGTGTCGTAACTACCCTTTCGACCCCTAACAACGGGAGCCAGTATTTGAAAACGCTCTTCATTATTGAGTTCCATTACCCTATCAACGATCTGTTGTGGAGTTTGGCGAACGAGCTTTTCTCCTGTTTCTGGGTCGTGAGGTATTCCTATTCTTGCGAAAAGAAGTCTTAAGTAGTCATACACCTCTGTTATCGTCCCAACCGTTGAACGAGGATTCCTGCTCGCACTCTTTTGATCTATTGAAATAGCAGGAGACAACCCTTCTATGAAGTCCACATCGGGTTTATCCATCTGCCCTAGAAATTGACGTGCATACGCAGACAATGACTCCACATAACGTCGTTGCCCTTCTGCATAGATCGTATCGAAAGCGAGAGATGATTTACCTGAACCAGAAATTCCTGTAAAAACAATCAGCTTGTCACGCGGAAGTTCTATATCCACAGCTTTGAGATTATGCTCTCTAGCTCCTTTTACAACGAGATTTTCAGCCATATTCTTAATTTAATCAACCAATTTCATAAGTACATTATTCTGGCCCATTTACTATGGAGTAGTATATATTCATGAAGTCTATTCTGCTGGTTCACGGCGCCTGGCATGGGTCTTGGTGTTGGGATTTCGTTGAGAAGGCACTAAATAACGAAGGGGTTGATACCCATTCTTTAAATTTGCCATTCACAGGCGTTAAAGACGATATAGCTTCCGTTTCACATGCCCTAGACGGTATTGACAATCAGGTAATACTGCTCGGACATAGTTATGGTGGCATTGTAATTTCTAGTGCCGCTGAAGCTAAACGGAATGTTGAGCAGCTAATTTATCTCAGTGCAATACTTCTAGAACCTGGGGAATCAATGCAGCTTGACGGTTCAAAGATTCAAATTGATGTGGATGAGAACCTTATCTCTGAAGTTAAGAAAGGCTCTGCAATTTCTGCCTTCTACGCAGATGTCGACCCAAATCTAGCAGAAGCCTCAACGGAACTTTTGCGCCCTTTTCCTATTGTGGCGGGGGCTAAGGGAATAGGAGAAGCATGGCGCGAGAAGCACTCAACATACATCGTTTGTCGAAGAGATGAGGCTATCCCCCCTAAACTCCAATACGCTATGGCGAAGAAGGCTGACAAAGTCATCGAATGGGAATGCGGTCACTCTCCATTTCTTAGCAAACCAGAGTTAGTGATAGACTTTCTCCTAGACCTTGTTTCGACGACTGATTAATGTATCTAAAATCACCGAGAGCTATACATCGCTTCTGAATAATTTATAATCAAAATCAGCTTTGCTTCTTGTTAAGGCAGCTTTCCAAGAGGGGCTATATTTCAGAGCCCATCTGAGTCCACGAATTAATGTTTTGCCCATATACAAGTTCAATTTCGATGACTTCAGTCCGAGTAGCATTCGTAAGTCTGGTTCAATAGTTGTTGCTGCAGCACGCTGGAGTATTCGATACCCAATTGACTCTGTTCGTGAAAGCGGAGGATTTTTAAGAAATTCTATTGCTTCACGCAACGCTTTTGAATCAGCCAAGTCAGGATGAGAATTAACCCATTCGTTAAGCTCGTGAGCAGTCTTCGGTAACGGATCTGCCCCCATTCGCTCGCCTATTAACGCTTGTTCTGTTACAAATTGATCTGCTTCTACTTCTGTAACCGGCCTTTTGAAAACTTGAAATGCCTCTAGAAAAGAATTTGTTAAAGTGTTATGTACCCAGGCGCTGTATTGCGGGCTTGATGCACTGTACGCTCTTCCTCGCTCTGAAATCCCAGATACTCGTTGGTGCGCATAGTTAACCATAGAAATGGCTTCTTCTGTTTCGGGTATCGCACCATAGGTCATTGATGTAACGTAGTAGGCTGTTCTGCTTAAACGTCCCAGTGGGTCTTCTCTGTAACTTGAGTGATCAGCAACTCCGGCAGCAACCTCAGGATGTGCAGCTTGGATTAGTAAAGCCCTGATTCCACCAACGAAACTTGAAACATCTCCTAGAACTTCCCAACTTATTGAGTCAGGGCCGAAAAGTCCTGGGTCGCCTTCATACTTTTCGGTGTTTTGTAGCGGTCTTTCGCTATGCGAAAAGAGATCTACAACACGTGCAGTTACTCGTTCTTTGATACCCATCTATTTCCCTTTGCTTCATTATTTTATTCCCTTACATGCACAAAAGGTAAGTCGCACAAATCATTTCATATCTTTGAGGTCTCGCTTTATCTCTCGAATTTCGTCCCTAAGTCGGGCAGCATATTCAAACCGCAAATCGCCAGCAGCTTCATTCATTTCTTCTTCTAATGTCATTATCAGTCGTTCTAATTGCCCTTCAGCTAAATGCTCAAAGCTGTCACGTATATGTTTTGACTGACTTTGCAAATTTCTTTGTTCACTTTTAGGTAAGGAAACTTCAGAGTTAGCTGGCCTAATCATAGACAGAATATCTGTTACAGCCTTCCGTATAGTTTTTGGATCAATACCATTTGCTTGGTTGTAGTGCATTTGCATTTGTCGTCTACGGTTTGTTTCCGAGATCGCACGCTGCATTGAATTAGTCACTTGGTCGGCATACATGACAACTTGCCCACCGACATTTCGGGCAGCTCGACCTATCGTTTGGATTAGCGAGGTTTCGCTTCTTAGAAAACCTTCTTTGTCAGCATCAAGGATTGCCACGAGAGAGACCTCTGGAAGATCCAACCCCTCGCGAAGCAAATTTATACCTACGAGAACGTCAAATTCACCGAGTCGTAAATCTCGTAAAATTTCTATGCGCTCAATCGTATCAATATCACTATGCAAATACCTAACCCTTATCCCAATCTCAAGAAGGTAGTCACTTAAATCCTCAGACATTTTCTTTGTCAGAGTTGTAACGAGTACACGCTCATTTTTCTCTATGCGTAGCTTTATTAATTCAATTAAATCGTCGATCTGACCTGTAGTCGGTTTAACGATTACCTCTGGATCAATCAAACCTGTTGGTCTAATAATTTGTTCTACGATTTGTGAGGATTCAGTTATTTCGTATTGTCCAGGTGTAGCTGACAGGAATACAACTTGATTTAAGCGCTTTGTTATTTCTTCGAACATTAGTGGCCGGTTATCAGCAGCCGATGGGAGACGGAATCCGTGCTCGATAAGAGTTTCTTTTCTTCGCCGGTCGCCAGCATATTGTCCATGTAGCTGAGGCACTGCAACATGTGATTCATCTATGACACAGAGGAAGTCATCAGGAAAGTAATCCAAAAGAGTAAACGGCGGGTCCCCAGATTTCCTACCATCAATATGCATTGAATAGTTCTCAATCCCAGTACAAAATCCCATCTCATCCATCATCTCTAAGTCATGCTCCGTTCGCATACGAAGGCGTTGAGCTTCGAGAAGTTGATTATTGTCCTTGAATTTTTTCAGTTGTGTTTGTAGCTCCTTTTCGATACCTTTCATAGCCCTGATCATCCGCTCGTTACTTGCTGCATAATGTGTTGCTGGAAATATAACTAATTCTGATTGCTGATTTATCACTTCTCCTGTAATTGGATTTACTTCCGTAACCCTTTCTACTTCATCTCCGAAAAACTCTATTTGGTAGACATTCTCTTCGTACGCAGGGTGGATTTCAATTACTCCTCCTCGCACTCGAAAGGTTCCCCTCACAAGGTTCATATCGTTGCGATCGTATTGCATAGCTACAAGCCTTTTAAGAATCTCTCGCTGGTCATACTCTTGACCCCTACGAACAACAAGAAGTTGGGTCATGTATTCCTCCGGAGACCCCAAACCATAGATGCAGGAAACCGATGCAACGATAATTGTGTCACGTCTTGTTAATAAAGCAGCTGTAGATGCGTGTCGAAGTCTATCTATTTCATCGTTAACTGAGGAGTCTTTCTCAATGTAGGTATCGCTTGAAGGTATGTAAGCTTCAGGTTGGTAATAGTCGTAGTAGCTTACGAAATATTCGACTCGGTTGTTTGGAAAGAATTCTCGTAATTCGTTCGCTAACTGAGCGGCAAGTGATTTATTTGGGGCCATAACCAGGGTTGGCCTCTGAACCTTTTCAATCGTCCAAGCAATAGTGGCGCTTTTCCCTGAACCTGTGACACCAAGCAGAGTTTGAAACTTTTGCCCTGCCTCGATGCCGATAGATAAATTTTTGATTGCATTTGGCTGATCTCCAGCTGGCTCAAAATCAGAAACTACTTTGAAAGGAACGCCCTCTGACCTTTTAACCATGTAAGCAGTTTACACGTTTCGTTTTTTGACAGAAAGAGAATGCACCCATTCCCAACACTCTTCAATTTGCTTGGGGAGATTCTCTTCTGGGCCGTTATTATCAAAGAGGAAATCAGCAAATTCGCGTCTTTGCTCGGGAGTTGCTTGCTTAGCTATTCGTGCTCGCGCATCCTTTTCGTTAAAACCTCTTTGTTGAACGAGACGATATACCGCTGTTTCAATTTTGCAATCGACTACAATTATTCCGTCAAAGAGCTTGTATTCGTCTCGACCTAGCTCTCCCTCAGCTGTCACCATCAGAGGTATGTCAACCAAGACGATGCTTCCCTGCTTGATTGCTTCTTTACGTCGCTTTCCCATTTCCTCACCTACGGCCGGATGAACAATTTCATTTAATTTTGAAAGTTCCTGCTCATCGTTAAACACGATTTCAGCTATCTTTTGCCGGTTAAGTTCACCATCATCAAGTAGTATCTGGTTGCCGTAGATCTCAACGATTTTTTTGAAAACCTTGCCTCCAGACTTTTGTAAATCTTTTACTATCTGGTCCGCATCGACGAGAGTGGCTCCGCTTTCGACAAGTAGTCTAGCTACAGTAGTCTTTCCAGACCCTATCCCGCCGGTGATTGCGATTTCGGCCACTATATGTCTAGGTCTGCCTCAGATTCGGCAACCAAACGCTC
The DNA here is from genome assembly GCA_002713605.1 of bacterium. The sequence continues at coordinate 5,962 of PATL01000028.1, read as the reverse complement.
TTGTTCGCTCTTCTCATACTCAGACCATGCTTTTTCTAGGTCAGCTGCAGCTTCAGGGTCAAGCTCGACAGCTGGCCCGATGTAGTTACCTTCAGTGTCATAGTTCTGCTCACCAAAGTGCTCTTGATATTCTTCAGCAACTATACCGCCTTCCGCTGCTTGTTTAACGGAAAGGCTTATTCGTCGTTTCTCTAGATCAACGTCTATTATCTTCACCCAAAGTTCTTCACCTGGGGTGACAACCTGCTCAGGAAGGTCCACATGATGATTAGACATTTCAGAGATGTGGACTAGCCCTTCAATATTATCTCCGACTTGAATGAAGCTTCCAAATGGCACCAATTTAGTAACTCGGCCGTAAACTAATTCGCCCACTCGGTGGGTCTCAGCAAATTCTTGCCATGGATCTTGTTGTGTTGCTTTTAGCGAGAGGCTGATTCGTTCTCGATCTAGATCTACCTCAAGCACCTCAACGTCTACTTCGTCGCCAATCGTCACGACGTCTGATGGGTGGCTTACATGCTTCCAAGAAAGTTCTGATACATGAATCAAACCATCCATTCCTCCTAGATCAACAAACGCTCCGAAATTGACGACGGATGAAATGACTCCTTTTCGCCTTTCTCCTGGCTTCAGCAGATCGAGGAATTCTTCTCGTTGCTCTTTCTGTGTCTCCTCTAACCATGAGCGGCGTGATAGCACTACATTGTTGCGATTTTTATCAAGTTCAATAATTTTAGCTTCAATTTCCATTCCCATATAGGGTTGGAGGTCTCTGACTCGCCTAAGTTCAACAAGAGATGCTGGGAGAAACCCTCTCAAACCGATATCTACGATAAGTCCACCTTTTACAACTTCAATCACGAGACCTTTGACCATCCCATCATCGTCTTTGACTTTTTGAATGTCGCCCCAAGCTTTTTCGTATTGTGCTCTTTTCTTAGAGAGAATGAGTCGGCCATCTTTGTCTTCTTTTTGAATAACTAGGGCTTCAATTTGGTCTCCAACGTTTACAAGTTCGTTAACTGCTACGTCATTTCTTAGCGAAAGTTCTCGTCGTGGAATAACTCCTTCTGACTTGAATCCGATGTCCAAGAGCGCTTCTTCTCGGTCTACTTTAACAACTGTTCCGGCTACAAGTTGTCCATCTTCCACTTCAACCATTGAGTCTGCGAAAGCTTCTTCAAGTGTTTTTCCATCAAGGTCATTCACTGCTATTACTCTGGGGGTGTAGCCATCTTTGTTGGCATTGGATTCTGTTTCAATAGTTGACATTTAATTTTTTTCTAATAGACGATAGTGGACGTGGTTGCCTTTTTAATGACTTCCACGACTACTTAGGTTATCAATACCTTATGAAGTGCCAACAATTTCTTTGCTTTTAAGCATAATTTTCTCTTGAAGCAATCATAAGCAACTCTGCTTGGGTATATGTCGGAGGAGTTTTTCGATACTTTCCAGGAGTAACTGACCATATTGACTCCACCAATAAGTCAGCGTCTTTTGCCAGTAGACGAAGTTCTCTTGGCGTAAAGCAACTGGTCCACAAATCTTGGGTTAGTTCATCGCCTGATGCATTCCTTATCGTTGTCTGCTCATGATTTACTCCGTGGTCAGCGAAGAACATATCTTTATCGTCTTCAAGGAAATGAACCTGAAAATAGGCTGAGAAGGCTGATAGAGCTAACTTTCCGCCAACTACAAGAGCTTGAGACATTTTTTTCAGGATTTCCCCATCTGGATCACTTACAGGAACGGGTTTATTCGTTTCACCTGCTAACCCAAATGCTCCTTGACAAAGTGATATCACTGCATCAAATTCTTTATCAAAGTGCATGTTCTTTGCGTCGAGGCGCAGAAAGCTAGCATCAGGAGTTTGAGCTTTTGAGGCGATATCGATGAATTCTTGGCTGATATCAATTCCTAGGACAGTGATTCCCGCCTTAGCGAATAGATGAGAGTGGCGACCAGGCCCGCATCCTACATCAAGTAATTTCATTCCTCGTTTAAGGTCAAGTTCTTTCATGAGAAATGCAACCTCTTGTTCACTTCCTTTCGTAAAGGAGTAATTCAGGTATGCATCCCCCATATGCTGGGCTGCTACTTCAAACCAGTGGTTATCCATATTCACTCACCATGTTTAAGAGTCATCGATAACTACTTGGCTTCTGCCCATGTCATTCCGGAACTTATGTTCACCTCTAATGGGACTTGAAGAGAGAACGCTGATTCCATCTCATCTATAGTTAAAGCCTCTACTTGCAGAAGTTCATCTGTCGGGCATTCGAGTATGACTTCGTCATGGACTTGGAGGATTATAGCACTGTGAAGGCTCTCGTCTTTGAGTCGCTTATTTAGATTCACCAAAGCAACTTTGAAAATATCTGCTGCTAGCCCTTGGATACCTGCATTCATAGCTTGCCGCTCAGCGACGCTCCGAACTCTGGAGTTAGATGATTTAAGTTCGGGTATTTTACGTTTTCGGCCAAAGAGTGTTTCTGTAAATCCCTTCTCTTTCGCTTGATTTACCGCTTTGTCCATATATTCCTTAACTGACGGGAAGGCAAAAAAGTAGTCAGTTAAGATTTTTGCTGCTTCTTTGTTTTCTATACCTAAACGTTGCGCCAAACCATATGCTTCCATTCCGTAGGCAAGCCCGTAACTAACCATCTTGGCTTTTTCACGTTGGGCTTTGGTTACTTCTGCATCATTGATGCCAAATACTTGAGCTGCTGTCGCTGTGTGGATATCTTGACCATCGTTGAACGCATTGATGAGCCCTGGGTCTGACGATAGGTGCGCGATGCAACGAAGTTCTATTTGGTTGTAGTCCGCTACTAGAAGTTTATGATTTCTTTGGGCTACAAATACTTCTCTAAATGCCTTTCCCTTTTCTGTTCGTACTGGAATGTTGTGCAGATTTGGGCTAACTGAACTTAATCTTCCAGTAGCAGTAACTGTTTGGTGAAAAGTAGCTCTTATTCTTTGATCATTGTCGACTTCATTTAAGAGGCCTTGTCCATATGTCGAACGTAGTTTCTCCACTTCTCTGTATTCTAAAAGTTGCTCAATGATCGGGTGATCCTCTTTCATTTTCTCTAATGTTTGCGCATCTGTACTAAATCCTGTTTTAGTTTTCTTTCGCGGTTCAAGGTTCAAATCAGTGAACAAAACCTGTTGCAACTGTTTCGTTGAATTCACATTGAACTCTTGTCCAGCTAATTCATGGATTTTTTCTCTTGCATTTGAGACTTCATCTTCTAGTCGATTGTGCAATCTTTTCAGCCCCTCTAAATCCACTTGTATCCCGACGAATTCCATTTCGGCCAAAACATGGATTAACGGTAATTCAATTTCGTCGTTAAGCTTTTCTAGACCCTCCTCTTTAATAAGATCCTTAAGGGGCTTGTGCAAAAGGGCAATTGATGCAGCTTCAATTGCGATTTGCTGCATATTTGAATTACCTTGTGACTCAAGGTCAAGCTGGCCTTCTGGAATCTCTACTCCTGCCTGAATTGATAACTTTGCGTATTCCTGCAAAAGGTCATTAAGTGAGTAAGAATTTCTCGATGGGTTAAGGAGATATGCCGCGACTTCAGTATCCATGACGATTTGAGGGGCAGGAAAGTTTAACGCAAGCAGTGAACGAATTATTCTCTTAAGTCCGTGACCTATAACTCCTGCATCTCGCTGGAGAAAATGTTTAAATTCATTAGAGATTCTTTCATCTTCAAGATAGCTATAAGGGAACCAAGCTGAATCACCATCTGAAGGCTTACGTCCTAGAGCGAAACCAGTGGGTATTTCCTGCTCTGCCTCCCAACTCGCCGAAAGCGCTACTGGGACTTTTGAGTGTGTTATTTCATCTAGTAGGGATTTTAGGTCATCACTGTTAGCCAAAGTCACACAATGATTTGCCAAATCTATACTTGATTGATCACTGCTGGAGTCTTCTATCGCTAAGGAGCTTCCAAAAACATCATTCAACTTCCTCATAAGCGTTCGGAGTTCAAGGTCCTGAAAAAAAATTTGTGTAGCTTCTGCATCAAATTCTCCGATTTCAAGGCTCGCTATTTCGACTCCAAGGGGAACATCCCTAATTAGAGTCATTACTTCCTCGTTTAGACGAGCTAAATCCTCATTTGAAAGTAAATTCTCTTTAAGTTTTGGTTTCTGCTGATCAGCCGATTCAAATATCCCGTCTAAGGTCCCGAATTCATTAACTAATTTCGCAGCAGTTTTCTCCCCCACACCGGGAACACCAGGTAGATTATCTGATTTGTCGCCTCGAAGAGCGGCGTATTTGACATAATCCCCTGGCACTACACCTGTTCGCTCCCTGATACCTTCTTCATCAAATAAAATATAATCCGAGACTCCTTTTCGGTTATAAAGAACCTTTATATAAGGGTCCTCAACTAGTTGGTAACTGTCCCTATCCCCAGTTATGACGATTGCTTCTATCTTGGCCTCTCTTGCTTGCGTTGCAAGAGTGGCGAGAATGTCATCAGCTTCATAACCTTGAATTTCAATAGTCTGAATTCCCATTGAAGGCAAGATTTCTTTTATCCTTGGTAACTGTTCCAAGAGATCATCGGGTGTTTTTGCCCTACCTGCTTTGTAGGTTTCTACTCTTTCGTGTCTAAAAGTAGGGTGCGGCAAGTCAAAGGCTACAGCTAGACCATCAGGTTTATGATCAGTCATTAAGGTAAAGAGCATCGTTAAGAAGCCATAGATCGCTCCTGTAGGATCGCCATTTGAAGTTCTCATATCTGCTTGACTTAATGCGAAAAAGGCTCGATACACAAGAGAATTTCCATCAAGCAACATAAGCTTTTTCATAATTTCTTATCCATTTTCCCTGAGGGGTCTGAGTCAAAGTGTAAAGTATCTGCGAGAATATCTTCTGCCACGGCTTTCATGGTAGTCCTATCTTCCATTGCTTTCTTTTGTAAATACCTGTACGCATCTCCCTCTTTAAGTCCATAGTTATCTATCAATAGCCCCTTAGCACGATCAACTAACTTTCGTGTCTGCAGATTTTCCCTAAGCATTACAGTTTCTTGCTTTAGATCTGAAATTTCTTTAAATCTGCCTAAAGCAAGCTCTATAGAAGGAACTAGGTCTCTTCTCTGGAAAGGCTTTACAAGATAAGCCAAAACACCAGCATTGCTCGCCTCTTGAATTAAATCTTGCTGACTAAAGGCCGTGAGGAGAATCACAGCTGCCAATCCCTCATCAGAAATGACCTTCGCTACATCTATACCGTTCATACCAGGCATCTTTATATCAAGGATAACCAAATCAGGTTCTAGCATTCTGACCAAATCAATCGCCTCATCACCACGGCCCGTTTCTCCAATAACGGCGTAACCTTCGGCCTCAAGGCTTTCCTTTAGATCCAACCTGATAATGGCTTCGTCTTCGGCAATCACGACCCTAATCGTTTTAGTCATTCTTTGATTCCATTTGGTCTAATAATTCGTCCTGGAGCGCTTCGACACGCTCAATTTCACTTTGAAGCATATTTTTGTGCTTCCTCATAGACTCAGCATGCTTATTTGCCTCTCGATGCTTTTGATCAGCTAACGGCGTCTCCGAAACCAGTGAGCGCAATCTCGCCTCGTCAGCTTCATCCGAGAAATGTATGAGCTGCTCTTCGGCAACCTTCAATTCTTCCCGTAACTGTCGTAAGCGAAGAGAAGTGTCTGCCAATTTCTTCTTAAGTAATCTTTGAGGCACAGGCGTATCTTACATCAGTTAGGTCACGAGAATAGATTGCCAACGAAGTATCAACAGAGCTTAATTCAATAAATTGGAAAGATTAGCGATTGCCTAACAGTTACTATTAGATATATTTTCTTGTGCCCGGGGCGGGACTTGAACCCGCACTCCCCGAAGGGAAAGGGATTTTGAATCCCCCGCGTCTGCCGATTCCGCCACCCGGGCAGAATGCTAGTCT
>PATL01000001.1 GCA_002713605.1 bacterium | reverse complement strand
TCTGCCTGTCGCATTTCGAAGTGCTCAAGAAATAGTGCCGTAATGATCTCCACAAAACGAAAGTATGTGGTGTGCGCAGCTTGATCTCAAGTCTCTTTGCCGATTAGTCAACAGAGCGGTCACGTTTCTGATAGGACTCCGGGTGTCGGAGCGAGAAAGTCCTGGGCCTAATGGCATCTGATTCGCATGAAGTTAAAAGAGTTCCAATGTTTCCGTTGGGCGTCGTGTTGTTTCCGGGGAGTGTCCTTCCGTTACATATCTTCGAGGAGCGTTACAAGAGGTTGAGTCAGGATTGTGTTAGTAACCAATCTCCGTTCGGCGTTGTACTTATAGAACGAGGGCAAGAAGTCGGAGGTGGGGACGAACGCGCTTCGACTGGGTGCTTGGCTGAGATTATCCAGTACGACCTTATGCCCGATGGAAGGTCAAACCTGGTGGTCTTGGGGACTTCTAAAATCGATATCCAACAATGGCATTCAGATTCGCCGTACCCCACCGCCTCAGTAATTCAAGTGCGAGAGCTTTCGACTCAAGGGTCGATAGCGGAGGCTCGGAGAGTACTGGGACGACTGAGTGCATTTGTACACAAAGCCCAGTTGCGCGGCTACCAACTCCCCGAAATTGACGAAGATGCCGTTGCTGTAGGGCTCGATGCGACAGAACTGATATATCGCATAGCGGACCTAATCCCAGCCGGACCGTTCGACAGGCAGAGAATATTGGACGCTTCAGGATGTGAAGAGCGGCTGGCGTTAATCGATGAACATCTTCAAGGCCTGGAAGAAATTCTTGACGCCGGGAGCGGGCAGTCGTAACTGATGGTGGTGTGAGGCTGCAAGTCTGGCATGCTGAAGTCTAAGAAACCCGAATTGGTAGGCGCTATGACCAGTGGCAACCGAGGATTAAAAGCGGACTTCGATGACCTGCTGTCGACCTTGCGCGCCTATGTCAAGCAAGAAACAGTAGGTCCAATTCGTGGGCTTGGACGCTACTTGGGCTTTGGCTTGGCAGGGACCGTCTGTTTTGCCGTAGCGGAGGTTTTTTTAGTACTCGGTGTCGTGCGAGTCTTGCAAAGTGTGACCTCGACCTTCGAAGGCAGCTTTAGCTTTGTGCCCTACCTTGCCGGGACCACTGCGTGCGTATTTCTGATTTTTATAACAGTGTTTGCCCTGAAACGCGATGGAAAGAGGCACGCGAATGGCTGATCGAGGCACCGAGGATGGTACGCACATCAGCGTCGCTGACTTAGAGGAAAGCTTCAGTCGTCTAACCGGCGAGTCAGACGAGAACCCGGCGCCCATCCAGCGTCCTGCCGTTGTCGTTGGAGCGGTAGCTGCCTCAGCCCTTTTGGTGGTCGCCTTTCTGCTGGGTCGCCGTCTCGGGCGCAAAAGGTCTACCTTTGTCGAGATCGTTAGGGTCTGATGGGACTGAATTCCGAATTTGGCGAGCTCCGCCTCAGTCGATTCATTAAGTCCTGTTGGCGTCGTGGACGAGGCGGAAACGCTGTGTGGCTGGCTTTTGCGGTGGTCGCCACCACAATGCGGGCTCTCCGCTACGTGAGCAGGCGGAAGCCCCGTGTGGTCCACAAACAACAGTTACTGCCTGGTCAGTCGGTGAGGGTCGACCATATACAGAGAAAGCAAAGTGGTAGTCGGTAATGGAAGGGCAGAAACCGGAGTTGACCCCCGGGGAGCACATCGTCCTGATAGATAATCGCCAGCGCCGCTACTTAGTCACCTTGCAACCCGGTGGCGAGTTTCATTCTCATGCCGGGGTCATTCCCCACGACCAGGTAATCGGCAGTCTTGAAGGAAGTGAATACCGAACCGCATCCAATGCTCGGTTTATAGGGTTGCGCCCGACACTAAATGATCACGTCTTGAAGATGCCGCGCGGGGCCCAAGTTATATACCCCAAGGATCTTGGCCCAATTCTCCTCTTAGCTGACATCGCGCCAAACCAAAAGGTCTTTGAATCAGGTGTTGGTTCGGGTGCGCTTTCGACAGCGCTGCTCAGAGTTGGTGCTCGGGTCACGGGCTATGAAATACGTGAGGACTTCGCAGAGAACGCAAGATCCAACGTCGCACAATTCCTAGGGCCGGAGGCCCTAGACCGCTACGAAATCAAAATGCGCGACGCATACGAACCACATGACGACCACGGATTCGACCGTGCGGTGCTGGACCTTCCAGAACCGTGGCAGGTTGTGCCTCACCTGGAATCGTCGTTAAGGCGTGGCGGGATCCTCGTTGCGTACAATCCATCGGTCATACAAGTTCAGAATCTTCGACGGCGACTAGGGGAGGGCCCATGGGCTCTGATTGAAACCGTCGAGGTCCTCAATAGGACTTGGCACGTGGAAGGGCTGTCTGTCCGGCCGGACCACCGGATGGTTGCTCATACCGGATTCTTGACCCACGCTCGGTTAATCGAGTCGTAAATGAGTAGCCGTGATATTTGACGGAGTCGCCGCCAGTCTTTTGGTCATTGCCGTGATCGCAGGGTGGCGAGGCGGTTTCGTCGGCCGATTAGGCGCGTGGATTGGCTTTGCTGCCGGAGGCCTCGCAACAGCACGGTGGATTCAACAGGGAATCGATGCTGTGAACCTTGACGGCGAACATCAACGTCTTGCAGTAGCAGCGATAGCAGTTCTCCTGGGAGCAATTGCAGGACACGCCATCGGCTGGCGGGTAGCCCGGGGACTTCGAGGTTTAGTCCCTCGCCCCTTTAGGTGGGTCGATTCGTTGGTGGGTGTGATTGTCGCTACAGGGTCAGTTGCACTCTTTGTTTGGATCCTTCTGCCGCCCTTGGCGGCTGCCAACGGATGGCCTAGCCAACAAGCGAAGAACTCTCGGGTAGTCGAGCTGGTGGAGAGGTACTCGCCCGTTGCGCCTTCCGTCACGGGACTCTTGGGTCAGCTTCTAAACGAATGGCCAAATATCCCAGGTTTTGAGTCAGCCTCTGGCCCGCTTGAAGTCGGAGACCCGCCAGTTGAAATCTCAGTTGCAGGGGAAGTTCTGGAAGTCGCAGCAACTTCCATCGCTCGAGTTAGCGCAGTCGCTTGTAGCCAGCGGCAAGACGGCACAGCCTTTGTGATAGCACCTAGTTTGTTACTGACAAACGCCCACGTGGTAGCCGGTTCCCAGAAGGTGGAGGTCGCCATCTCGAGCAAGGCATTACAACCAGCAACGGTCACAGCATTCGACCCCGAAAGAGACCTTGCTCTCCTTCGGATCGAGACGTCCCTGCCGTCATTGTCCCTGCAGTCACCGCTGGCAGGTCAGCTCGCTGCAGTGATCGGACACCCTGCGGGAGGCCCGTTACGAACGTCTCCAATACGCTTAGTAGAGCGCGTGACTGCCAATGGTCGTGACCTCTATGACTCAATGGACACTCAGCGAAAAATCTGGTTCGCCGCAGCAAAGCTTCAATCCGGAGACAGCGGCGCTCCTGTGATCGATACCAACGGTAATGTTCTCGGAATAATATTCGCCGTTGCGCCGCCGGCTTCACCTGAGTATGAACGAGCCGCCTATGTGCTGGATCGATCAGAGATAGCGGCGTTCATGGCAGAAGTCGCAGCCTTTGAGGACCGTAGCGTTGTGAATACTGGCCAATGCTTGAAATGAATAAGGTGACACCGGTTTACCGGGGACACCTATCTCAAGCCTCAATGTATATGCACTCGCCAGGGCACTCTTCAGCCGATTCGATGACAGCGTCTAGCTGTCCGTCAGGGAAATTTGCGAGCCCTTCAGCTCCACCCGCAAGGGTGGTTCCTTCTTCGACAACATAGGCCAAGCCATCATCGAGAAGTGTGAACACATCTGGGGCTATCTCTTCGCAGAGGCCATCGCCTGTGCAGAGGTCTTGGTCAATCCAAACCTTCATTTAAGTGCCTTTCTTCTTCGTGCAGAAAAACTCGGCGGATCTAGGGCAGGCTACGCCCCAGGAGAAGCGCGGCTGTTTCCAATTTACACTGCCCGACGACTCCTGACACAGCTTTTAAAGAGACAGTGAAAAGGATTTCCATGGTTGAGCCACTTCAGTCGTCGTTTCGTGTAGCTTCCCGTCCAGACACCTCCCGCGCATGAGGATCGCTATGTCGAATCAAGATGATACGAGTGACCCAGAAAGCACCCCCGGCGCCCTTCCCGCGCTTAGGAGTCAAATCCGGGCCCTCGAGTCTGAAGTAAGTCTTTTGCGTCGGAAGCTGGTTGACACCCCCAAGCGTGTCACAACCCTGGAAGAACGGCTTCTCGAAACCAAGGCTCAACTAGCGCAAGCGGTATCTCAGAATGAGAAACTTACTTTTACGCTTCGTGAGGCTCGGGAGCACATAGCGACACTTCGAGAAGAAGTTGAAAAATTAACTCAACCCCCGTCGGCTTATGGAACCTTCATCGGAACGAACGAGGACGGCACAGTTGACGTCCACACGAACGGCCGAAAGGTCCGGGTTAGTTTGCACCCAGATCTAGACAGCGCCGAACTTGAGGCAGGGGCCGAAGTCGTCTTAAACGAATCACTCAACGTTGTTATGGCTCGAGACCCTGAGTCTTCGGGTGAAGTCGTTGTGCTGAAGGAAGTCCTCGCCGACGGTCAACGAGCGCTCGTTACAGGCCGTGCGGACGAAGAACGAGTCGTTGATCTTGGTGATCATCTAAAGGGCCAAGCGATGAGGTCAGGGGACAGCCTCTTGTTGGACGTCAGAGCTAACTTTGTTCTTGAGCGGCTACCGCGTCCAGAAGTTGATGAACTGCTTCTGGAAGAGGTGCCCGATGTGACCTATGACGCTATTGGGGGCTTGGATGGTCAGATCGAACAGATTACGGATGCAGTCGAACTGCCTTACCTNCATCAGCATCTCTTCCGTGANTACGATCTTCCGGCNCCAAAAGGCATCTTGCTGTACGGGCCACCTGGTTGTGGCAAAACNCTNATAGCTAAGGCCGTTGCNAATTCTCTNGCNAAGAAGGTGGCNGAGGCTGCCGGNGANAACAATGCTCANAGCTTTTTCATCAATATTAAGGGCCCTGAACTTCTCAATAAATACGTCGGNGAGACAGAGAGGCAAATACGTCAGATCTTTCAACGNGCNNGGGAAAAGGCAAGTGAAGGCTGGCCCGTNATCGTNTTCTTCGANGAGATGGAATCTCTCTTCCGAACTCGNGGNAGTGGAATCAGTTCNGACATGGAGTCAACGGTTGTACCCCAGTTNCTNGCGGAGATNGATGGTGTGGAGGGNCTGAGGAATGTGATNGTNATCGGAGCCTCCAATAGAGAGGACTTGATAGACCCNGCTATCCTCCGACCNGGGCGACTNGACGTCAAAATNAAGATTCATAGGCCAGATGAAAGNGCNGCNTCTGCCATNTTTACGACGTACCTNACNGCTGCTGTGCCGATCGACCCGATTGAGATCGACGANCTTGGCGGTGGTGANCCCGACAAAGCGATAAGGGTNATGATCGAACGCACAGTAGANGAGATGTATCGACCCGAGGACCACAATCGCTTTTTNGAAGTCACCTACCAAAATGGCGACAAAGAANTCATGTACTTTAANGACTTCGCGTCAGGNGCGATGATCGAGAANATCGTGCGGCGGTCNAAGAAGACGGCCATNAAACGNTCTATAGCGACTGGCAGCTACGGNATACGNCTNGATGACTTGCTCGGTTCAATCCGACANGAATACAAAGAACACGAAGATCTACCTAACACCACTAACCCGGATGACTGGGCGAANATTTCGGGCAAAAAGGGTGAANGGATTATCTTCATACGGACCCTTTTGAGNGGCGANGATGAATTCACCGGCGAAGGTGGAAGAGCCATTGAACGAGTTCAAACCGGTCANTATCTCTAAGGGCNGTTCNCGACGCTAAGGTCGGAGTGTGGCCGTACATAAGGTTNTGGGAATAGAAACNGAGTTTGGGATTCTTCACCGCAATGAAGGGGACTCAAACCCCGTNGCGGCGTCATCCATGATCATCAATGCATATGTGAACGGATTNNTGGAGCGTCGAGTCGGCTGGGANTTCGAAGACGAACACCCNGGAGTTGATGCNNGGGGNTTCAACGAATTCGATGCNCTCGCTCCAGAAATAGAAACGCACCTAGTTAATGCCGTGTTGACTAANGGCGCTCGATACTACGTAGATCACGCTCACCCCGAACTCTCGACCCCTGAATGNACGGACGCGCTTCAATGCACCACTTACGANCGCGCTGCTGAAGAGATCCTNATCCGTTCGATGGANAAAGCAAACGAGCTNCTTCCAGACGGNGAAGAGCTCGTGATNCATAAGAACAACAGTGANGGCAAGGGCAACAGCTACGGGTGTCACGAGAATTACCTCGTTGACCGCTCGGTCCCATTCGGGCGNATTGTTAATGAAGTGATGCCCNATTTCATTTCTNGGCAAGTGTTTTGTGGAGCCGGNAAGGTNGGTTCGGANGCTCCTGGACTAACGCACTCTGACGTCCCGTTTCAGATAACGCAACGGGCCGATTTTTTNGAAGAGGAAGTAGGNCTTGANACCACGCTNAAACGGCCAATCGTTAACACNCGCGACGANCCGCATGCCGATAGNAAGAAATATCGTCGCCTTCACGTNATTGTTGGNGACGCAAATATGAGCGAAGTGCAGACNTATCTGAANNTAGGNGTTACCGCAATAGTCNTNGCGATGATCGACGACAACATGGCACCNANCGACTGTGCCTTCGAAACGTCCGTTCAGAGNTTGCGCCAAATCAGCTANGACATCGACNTAGCAATGGTGCATCGCTTGGCTAACGGACAANAAGTATCGGCCCTCGACGTTCAATGGGCNTATTACGCTGCNGCCGAAAAATGGGCGGANCGAAACGGGTTTGATGTTNTAGGNGGCCGNGATATCGGTCTNGACCTAATGCAACGTTGGCATGATGTCCTNGTAGCGCTTGAGAANGATCCAGACTCCCTTTCGGACTCAATNGATTGGATAGCGAAGCGTAGGCTCTATGAGGGNTACCGGGAGAGACACAANCTNGNATGGTCNGACCCGAAGCTAGCTGCANTGGATCTCCAATATCATGANCTNAGACCCGATAAGGGGTTGGCGNGGCGGATCGGACTNCGAAGAATTTCNGATGATTCTNAGGTNGAAGTGGCCGTCGATAATCCNCCGCCATCNACTCGNGCGTACTTNAGAGGGCGNTGCCTTGAGCGATATCCNGATGAAATCGTCGCNGCTAATTGGGATTCGATGGTTTTCGATATNGGAACTGACCCCTTACGCAGGGTGCCAATGCTCGAGCCTTTGAGGGGAACCGCTGCTCACGTGGGTAACTTGTTGGACGAATGTGCAAATGCAGCAGAGCTATTACGGCGCTTGGGAACGTAACAAACCAATAGAATCGCACCGGTAGGAGGCTTTTGATGGCTGAACAGGAACAACGNCGCCGATCCGCACCNCGAACGGANGACGTTGAGCTAGATGNAACGGAAACGGGNCAGGCAGGCGAAGAGCTAAAAGCAGAGCTGGACGACTTGCTTGACGAGATAGANGANGTCCTTGAGACCAACGCCGAAGAATTCGTCAAAAACTACGTACAAAAGGGTGGNGAGTGACTTCNATGCCATTCCACGTTGCGGGTGACGACCCCGGGACGGACTTTGTGAATCTCTTGCGTCAAAATGGTCTCGATCCGTTTCCCCCAGCGTTGCCGGGGATAATTGACGCAGGGCATGCGACGACCGTCCTCGCAGTTCGTTATGCGGGTGGAGTGGTAGTAGCTGGCGATCGCCGAGCCACATCCGGCCACCTGATTAGCCATCGAGACATGCAAAAGGTGTTTGCAGCTGATGACTATTCTGCCGTAGCGATCGCAGGCGCAGCAGGGCCGGCGATCCAGATGGTTCGGGTATTTCAACTCCAGCTTGAGTATTACGAGAAGATCGAGGGCAAGCCCCTGACGTTGGAAGGTAAAGCCAATCAACTGGCGGAGATGCTTCGAGGTCACCTACCCCAAGCAATGCAAGGGTTAGCAGTGGTCCCAATTTTTGCTGGCTTTGACCCAGCACGAGGGGCTGGGCGCCTTTTCCAGTTCGACGTCACAGGCGGACGCTACGAAGAACAAGATTTCGCTACTAGCGGATCTGGAAGCCTTCACGCCGGCACTGTCGTCAAGCTGGGGTACAGCTCGGATATGTCGGAATCGGACGCCCTGTCGCTTTCAGTCAAAGCGCTTTGGCACGCAGCCGACGAAGACAGCGCTACCGGGGGCCCCGATCCCATTCGGGGCATTTATCCCGTGCTGGCTGTGATCAACGGCGAGGGTTTCCGTCAACTGAGTGACGAAGAGTCAGGCGCTGTGTTCGCGGACTTTAGAGAAGAATTAACAGAAGGGTAGGAGCAGCGATGACGATGCCTGGCATGTACGTCAGCCCCGAGCAGTTGATGCAAGACCGCGCGGACTATGCGCGCAAGGGAATCTCGCGCGGTCGCAGCCTCGCTGCAGTCGAATACAGCGGGGGGATAGCCCTTGTGGCCGAAAACGCTAGTTCTACTCTGCGAAAAGTTTCAGAAATCTATGACCGAATCGCTTTCGGTGGCGTCGGCCGGTACAACGAGTTTGATCAGCTGCGAATCGCTGGAGTTCGATACGCCGAACTCAAGGGGTATCAATACAGCCGGGAGGATGTTGATGCTCGGAGCTTGGCAAATCAATACGCTCAAATGCTCGGCCAGATCTTCACACATGAGATGAAGCCAATGGAGGTGGAAATCGTTGTCGCTGAAATTGACCCCTCAGGAAGGCCCGAGCTGTATCGAATTCAATACGACGGCACGGTCGCCGACGAGCAACATTGGTGTTGCATCGGTGGTGACGCAGAGGCGGTACTACAACGATTGAAAGACGGCTGGTCGGCTGATCTCGATCGCGAAGCTGCAGTGCGTTTGGCGGTGAGCGCTCTGGCTGGGCCTGATCGCTCGCTCGCCGCTGAAGAACTTGAAGTTGCAGTGCTGTCAGCAGGCAACGGACGGCGATGCTTCAAGAGGCTCGATGACGCGGAAACCGACAGCCTTCTTGCCTAAGAGATTGTTCAAGTTCACGCGTTTCTAGTGTTGCTAGTTCGCCTGGATGCCAGGAAGTAACGATACGGTGTGCCCGTGCAACGACGGATCATGGGACTTGAAAATGAATATGGGGTCACCTGCACAATTCGCGGTCAGCGAAGGCTCAGCCCCGATGAAGTCGCCCGGTATCTATTTCGCAGAGTCGTCTCCTGGGGTCGGTCAAGTAACGTGTTTCTTGCAAACGGGGCCCGGCTCTACCTAGACGTGGGCTCGCACCCTGAGTATGCAACTCCTGAGTGCGACTCCGTATACGACGTCATCTGTCATGACCGCGCCGGCGAGCGCATTCTGGAGCGACTCGTTGACAATGCCGAGGAGCGCCTTACTGAAGAAGGAATTACGGGAAGCACCATCTATTTATTTAAGAACAACACGGATAGTGCCGGGAATAGCTACGGCTGTCACGAGAACTATTTGACAAGTCGAAGAGATGACTTTTCTAACTATGCAGAAGTGCTGATTCCGTTTCTCGTAACACGGCAGATCTATACAGGAGCGGGCAAGGTGTTACAGAGCGCAAGGGGCGCTATGTACAGCATCGCTCAGCGTGCAGAACACATTTGGGAAGGGGTATCAAGCGCCACGACTCGAAGTCGGCCAATTATCAATACGCGAGATGAACCTCACGCAGATGCTGAACGCTTCAGGCGGCTGCACGTCATTGTTGGGGACTCAAATATGAGTGAGTACACCTCCTTTTTGAAAGTTGGAGCCACAGCGTTATTGCTCAGAATGATGGAGGACCCGAGTGTTGTACTGCGTGACCTCACACTCGAAAATCCGATTCGGGCAATTCGTGAGATAAGCCATGACATCACTTGCCGGCGTCGCGTTCGACTGGCCAGTGGGCGCGAGGCGAGCGCGTTTGAGATTCAGTCTGAATATCTTGAGCGTGCCCAGCGTTTCGCTGAACACAATGATTTGAATGCTGAAGAGAAGAAGGCTTTATCAATGTGGGAACATTGCATGGACGCCATCGAACAGGACCCACTTACCTTGGACCGCGAGGTTGACTGGGTAATCAAGTACCACCTGTTGGAGCGCTACAAGGCTAAACACCAGCTAGAGCTCGCGGACCCGCGAGCTGCTTTGCTGGATCTGCAGTACCACGACGTCAACCAAAATAGGGGGGTGTTCTACTTGATGCAGAGCAACGGCCTGGTAGAGCGAGTCCTCGACGACAGCGACGTAGAGACGGCGATCGAGCAACCCCCCCAAACAACCAGGGCGAAACTTCGCGGGGACTTCGTCCGGCAGGCCAAAGAAAAAAAACGAGACTATACGGTCGACTGGGTCCATTTGAAGCTGAACGACCAGGCGCAGAGAACGGTGTTGTGTAAGGACCCCTTCGTGGCACAAGACGACCGAGTCGAAGCCCTCATCGAATCGTTGTAGGCCCCGGAATGCCAAGATTTCAGTCAGCAACGGTCAGCGACATAATCGAACAACGCGATGGGCTCCAAAAAGTCCAGTTAGACGACGGGTCGCGTGCCTATGCCTTAACCGACGTAGTTGGGAGGCCACAAATAGGTGACGTAGTCGTCGTCAACACAATCGCCGTTGATCTGGGATTGGGTACTGGTGGCTGGCACGTCGTCCACTGGGTTGAGGGCAACCGGAGTCCGTCGCCGAAACCCGACGAAAACGTCCTGAAGGCTCGATACTTGTCAGAACAGATTGAAGTTTCACCGCACATCTCAACTCGGAGTGACCTTCAAGGGGCGCGTGTCCTCCTTTGTCTATTGCACAGCCATATTGGAGCCGTGGCCATCGCCTCGGCTTCAGCCCGCCTCGGTTACCTGATGACGGATCAAGCAGCTTTGCCTTTGGCGTTAAGTGACCTTGCGCAACAATTGATAGAAGTGAATCGGATCGCCATGACGGCAACCGCTGGGCAGGCCTTCGGAGGCGACCTTGAAGTAGTTAATGTGCCTTCAGGTGTAGCCGGCTTGTTAGATAATGACTGTCCACGAATTCTGGTTGGTGCCGGGCCGGGGCATGTAGGGACAGCCTCTCCCTTAGGATTCTCCGGACTCGAGCTGGCGGGCCACGCATCTGCACTTAAATCTCTAGGTGCGGAAGTGGGGCTATGCGTGCGAGCATCGGACGTAGATGCCAGGGAACGCCATCAGGGGATCAGTCATCACACGGAGACCATTCTCAAGGCCATACCAAACCAAATCGAGGTACCGGTGCCGGTGGGCTTCGATGCTGCCTGGGTAAGCGATATCGGCCATAAGCCACGCTCGATGGAGCCGACTGACGTTGCGTCCGCAATTAGCGATACGGGGCTAACTGTTACAACGATGACAAGGCCACTAGCGGAAGATGCTTTGGCTTGTTCATACCTTGGCGCAGCATCGGCCTGGCTTATGGGGGACACCTAATGAGCTGGGCGCGAACGCTTCTAACTCGAAGGACCAGATCAGGAGCTGAGATTCGTAAATCGTTTCGCGAATGGAGCCTCGTAATTGTGATCGCGTTGGGCGCGGCTTTCGGCATACGAGCGACGCTTGTCCAAACTTATTTNATCCCCTCCGAGTCCATGGTCCCGACACTGGAANTCGGGGANCGACTNATGGTCTACAAGCTNGCCTTTAAGTTAGGNGCCGTCGATCGNGGAGATCTAGTGGTCTTCAACCGNCCGCCNGCGCTAGCNGANNCGGCAATGAAGGANTTCGTNAANCGGGTNATTGGTCTTCCAGGTGAAAGAGTGTCNGCCGAAAATGGAANCTTNTTCTTGAACGGTGAGCCCCTCGACGAGCCTTACCTAACTCCGGGNCTCCTNACTGAAGACTTCCCNGAANTCTCGATACCCGANNAACACNTTTTCGTGATGGGCGATAATCGNCCNAACAGCCGTGACAGNCGAAGCTTCGGCCCAGTCCACGNAGACCTNTTAGTCGGNGAGGTCTTNNTNCGCATCTGGCCNTTCGGAGATTTCGGCCGTCCTTGANGNTCACTTNGCTTCACTAAATCCTGTCTGNAGTCGGTCTACATGGTCGCTGTGAACTCCNTCAATTCCCATACGGAGNAGGTCTCTGATAATTCGGACGTGCTGNGCATCCCAAGCNATGCAATANCGGCTGAAGCGGTGAAACAGTGTCGTCAAGCCNCCGCTCCAGTCGCTGTGGTGAAGATTCACAGCATCAATGCCCGCNGCTGCCAATTCAGCAGCACGGCGCTCCGGCCCNTCTTTCATNCTNTTTAAACGTGTTGANTCAACTAANCGAGCACTTGTCTTTGACCNCACTNCGGCGAGNANNTCCCANTNNGGGTGACACAACCACANNCTCGCCTCAGCTCCGTANTCGCGAGCGACAGNAATCACNNCNTCAAAGGCCGCNTCATCNTTNATGTCGATGGACAACTCAAANTCAGTNCCGCAGGTTCTGTANAGNTCNNCAAGAGAAGGAATATGAGANGGAAGGACCTCTCGAACTTGGGTGGANAANGNTCGTCGNCGNANNCCTCTGCGCACGATTCCGTCATGGTCCAACACAGGGACNCCNTCGCCAGTAAGCCATACATCACTCTCNAGNCCGGTAGCNCCAAGGCGCAGTGCTAGCTCAAAGGCGTCCAGTGTATTTTCCTGAGCGTGGGCGCGNGCCCCGCGATGTGCGAAGAGGANTGCAGGGTTCCGAAGNGAGGGAAGACGTTGTTGCACTCAAGCATCATTCTCCATCAGTCCTGCAGCGCGCAAGAATCCCTCTAACGTAGTGNCGTGCTTGCATTTTGTTTACTGGGCGCAGTGACCTTCGGNTTCTTGGCGCTCCTGTTGTGGCGCTTGACCCTNAGAATGAANAGCGAGGNTGAACAAACGANGGACGCGCTTGNGGAAGTGTCGAAAGCTTTGGGTGGCGTGGANCGAGAGGTTGCNCGGGCCGNTCTTCATCTCCNCCGNCTTAAACAGTTCAGAGTGAGGCGTATTTTGAGCACCCGATTATTAAGTCGTCTCCTCGCTCGTCGTAGGACNTAGCCTCTTGGGTGTGAATCTCACTCCCAACGAGATACTGATCATCAGCCTGGTAGCNCTGATAGCGCTTGGNCCCAAGCANCTNCCNGACGCAGTNAGGAAAGCGGCANGGGNNCTCAGNGAATTGNGGAGGCACAGTTCCGAACTCAGGGCCGAAGTGTCGTCAGTCGTTGATANGGCTGTCGAGGATTCACATGATGTTGAGCTTCAACGTCAAGTCCAGAAAAGTGGAGATCTAGAGTCGGAGAAGCAGAAGGCCAGAGAGTCGGAATGAGGTTTAAGAAACGGCGCCCGGCTCAGCCGTTGGCGTTTTGGGACCACGTGGCAGAGCTTCGAGTGCGNCTCATAACAAGCCTNCTTGCTATCGGCNTGGCGTCAGTNCTCGGTCTCCTCCTCTACAACTGGCTGCTCGANAACATTTTCTTACCTCCNTACTGTCGGGTTCTTGACAGCCAGGGGATTGACCGGGCTTGCACACTAGTTATCACAGANCCCCTAGATGGTTTCAAGACTCGGATACGGGTNGCGATCTATGTGGGCNTCGTTTTATCTATGCCNCTCCTACTTTGGAATCTCTGGCGATTCGTCACACCNGCTCTGGACCGAAGAGAAAAACGTTACGCCATCCCNTTTGTNNTGAGCGGNGTTCTTCTTTTCAGCTGCGGGGCCCTCGTTGCCTATGCAACNTTTGAACGGGCNCTTGAATTCCTGATTTCCTTCGGGGGCGACTCCGTTGATCCTCTTTTNTCCCCTGGCGCNTATNTGGGGCTGATTACCTACATGATGATCGCTTTCGGGGTGGGATTCGAATTTCCGATCTTGCTGGTTTTCCTCCAGATGGCGGGCGTNGTTACGCCCCGCCAACTGAGCCGNTCCCGCCGCTACTCNATTGTCGGAATTGTTGTCGTGGCAGCGGTGATTACNCCCTCNGGAGACCCTGTCTCNCTAGCCGCCCTGTCTCTGCCTATGTACATCTTCTTTGAGCTTTCGATNCTGGTCGGCCTTATGCTTCAGCGCGCCAAACGTCGGAATGCGGAGTTGAGCAGTTGATGTTTAATGAATCCNATGAAGCTGGGCCGGAGTTGTTCCGGGACCGAGGAATAACGCCTGACGAGTACCAGATGCAAAGCTTCGCTGCGATTGANGACGGTTCCTCGGTGCTTGTGGCGGCGCCTACCTCCTCCGGNAAGACGTTGGTTGCTGAATANGGGATTGCTCGAGCATTGCAAGACGNCAANACTGTCGTCTACACCACGCCGATAAAGGCACTTTCTAACCAAAAGTTTAAAGANCTNTCGAGGTGGCTCGGTAAAGAAAGCGTCGGATTGCTGACTGGCGACAACGCGATCCGTCCTGAAGCNCCTGTGGTCGTGATGACCACCGAAGTCCTNAGGAACATGATCTATGCCGATAGTCCATCTCTGCTCAACCTTGGCTTAGTNGTCCTCGATGAGGTCCACTTCCTTCAAGATCCGTATCGAGGTCCGGTCTGGGAAGAAGTGATAATGCAGCTNCCCCCTGCNGCGANGTTGGTTTGTCTTTCAGCNACTGTGAGTAACGCTGACGAAGTTGCTGGATGGATCCAAGAAGTCCACGGAGANTGCGAAGCGGTCATTGAGACGACGAGGCCGGTAGAACTTCACGACCATTTTCTCGTATTCGATAAACGACACCGNAGACTTCAGGAGTTCAGAACCCTNCGTTATGGCGAAAGCAACATCGAGGTCGAACGATATTTAGGAAAGATGAGCGGCCAAAGAACAAGAGAACCTCAGAAGCGAGGAGGTGCGGTCGGTCGNCCACGGAGGAGCGAAGTCATAAGCCACCTAGACCANAGCGACCGGCTCCCGGCAATCTTCTTCGTTTTTTCGCGACAGGGTTGTGATGACGCCGTGCAGGGCTGCCTTGATTACAGCGTCGACTTTCTTGANAGTCGNGAAAAGGCTCGCGTGGACTTAATNGTNGAACAACATGTGGATGAGATCTCCCAGAAGGACTTAGAACTTCTTAACTTCGAGGGCTGGCTTCAAGGGTTGCGNTCGGGAGTGGCAGCTCATCACGCGGGCATGGTNACACCCTTTAAAGAAGCTGTTGAAGATTGCTTCACGGCTGGTCTCTTNAAAGTTGTGTTTGCAACAGAGACNCTGGCNATGGGAGTCAACCTNCCAGCCAAATCCGTGGTGATCGAGCAATTAAGCCGCTTTAGAGGAGAAGGCCATGTCGTCCTGACTCCNGGTGAGTACACGCAACTGACNGGCCGAGCGGGACGCAGAGGCATTGATTCAACTGGACACGCNTACGCGCTGTGGAGTCCTTANGAATCATTCAATCAGTTGACTGAGCTTGCAAGNAGNAATGACTTCATACTGGAATCNGCNTTTCGGCCGACNTACAACATGGCGGCAAACCTTATGGCCCGAGCCGAACGGAGTGAGGCTATAAACCTCCTTCAACGCTCTTTCGCTCAATACCGCTCNAATGGAAACGTGGTNCGNCTCACGACAGATTTGGAGAAGGCNAAAGCATCCCTAAAAACGTCCCAGTCTGAACTCAAACGATTAGGGGGCACGCCTACGAAGNCNCCGATANCCCNNTCAAAATCCGCNGATGATGTCNCGGCGACGCTTGCTCNCCTTCGACCCGGTGCGGTGATATCTCGGCTCCACGGAAACGATAAGCAATATCTTTTGATNTTAGGCACTACAAGTCGGCGGGGCGGAGAGAGCCGGGTGCGGGTCGTTACCCCGCGTGGCAAGGTGATGATGTTGACNGCAACTGACTTTGATTCCGCNCCCGACCTCCTATCAANNNTGGANTTGCCGNAACCATACGCTCCAAATCGTCGCGAGTATCAACGGACTTCAGCGAAACTCCTTAAGCAAGAGCTGACGGAACTGGGNCATGTGTTGGAAGTCCGCTACCCNGATCGCGACCTCCGGTCTGAGCGAATGAAAGCAGAACGGCGCATCGCTTCGGCTGATTCGCGGATAGCGGCGCTGCGAGATCANATTTCTGTAGCCGAGGGCGGGCTGGGACGCTCGTTGGTNGCGATTGAAGAGNTCATGGAATCCTTCGGGTTCGCTGAATCTTGGCGNTTGAGNAGCCGGGGGGAAACGCTNCAGAGCATTTTTCACGAGATGGATTTACTCATGGCCCTCTGCATCGACGAAGGCGTNNTNGAAGNCGTCACCGCCGCAGANTTGGCCGCGCTGGTCTCAGTGCTGACATACGAACATAGAAGCCGACTTGATCCTCCGCCACCGTGGTTCCCGAATCAGAATACGAAAAAGAAAGTCGAGAGGATCATGGCCTACAGNCGTCAGATCCGCGGCGAGGAGNCCAAACGGGGCCTNCCTGAAACNAGGGCACCGGATCCAACGATCTTTGGTCAAGTACACGGATGGGCNTCTGGGCACGAATTAAGTGACGTTCTCGACGATGACACGCCGGCTGGGGATTTCGTCNGAAATATCAGGCAAGTCGTAGACCTCTTGGGTCAACTAGCTGATTGCAGCCCCTCCCTGGAACTTAAGAAGGCNGCNAAAGAAGCGGGNCGACTCTTNGATCGGGGACTNGTGTCTGCGGCTGCGAGAGTCCAGGACGGTGACGCGACTCTGGGTGCCCCAGATGACGATTGAGCGTGGCCAAGACTGGGGNAGNCCGGCTCCTCCTGGGTCTGTCGACACCGTCGCTTCAAGTAACGCCGAGTTAAGGNTTTCCGTGGAAGCTNAATGGAAGANCTCAGGNGNCGNTACCAGAATNGGGTTGACAGGGGGCGACCTTTGGAAGGCTCTCGGTGCGCCGNCCGGGGGGTTGGCGCGGATCAACAGCGNTCAAGCCCGCGAAGTATCAATCGATCTGATGGAGTGNCGGCTAGANGGCCGTCTCTGTCTCGGATTAGCCCACATATTCGCCTTTGNTAANTGGTGGCGNGGCCCGATGATCGCNGTGATGAATTCGGAGTGGCGGGGGNCTTGGAGAGTNGCACCAAAGGCACACCCCAATGATGGACGACTCGATCTAGTCGAAGGCGACCTCCCGGTACGTCAGCGAGTTCTNATTCGGAGACGTCTTTTGACCGGTGACCATCTACCCAACTCAGCGCTGACAGTTCGCCGCATCAGGGAGATCAACCGCGAATTCGACCGGCCGGTACGCGTAGTTGTNGAT
Source organism: bacterium (assembly GCA_002713605.1). Next base: position 12,987 of record PATL01000001.1, on the reverse strand, counting down.
GGCGTAGCAGAAGACCGATGCCAGCGCTTCTCGCTGAGGGTCGTNCCCGACGCANTATCGATAATTTATTAACAGAAAGTGAGCGNGAGGGTACGCGACTGACGTCTCGGAACGACCTACGATCAAGGCGNACCGGACAATCGGTCCNTTCGTGCCCACTAGTTTGAGTTTGCCCTTGAACAANTACGCCATCGAACAATTCACGGATACCGAAGAAGACATTCTTCGTCGGTACTTCACCAACTTNGATGAGCCTGTTTTCGCCTTGGTGAACTTNCCTGANGTCGTAAAAGGGGCTCTNTTNGCGCGNTACAGCAGGACACACAAGAGCCTCCGTCGCCTCTTNCTNGANGAGTTTGTCGAGGACCTTGATGTTTCCGGCGANCACTCCATCGATGCAACAGTTGGGTTGGCGAAGGCTGAGGAGCTTTACCAAAGGGTTTTCGTCGAATACGGAGACGACTCGGTTGCCCAACTAGGTGGGGTTCACCTCGCGTGCGAACAAGCCTCGAATGTCCTAACCAAAGTGCTCGAATGGGGCAGGCTGATGTCTTATCTTGAGCAGTCGACGCGCTACCTCAGCTACGACACACGTATAGATGGTCGGTACCGGTATCACCGNGACCCCGAANTNTTGGCATCAGGCCTGGGTACAAAGTANGTGGGCGANCTCGACAGGATTTTCGATACATANGCCGAGATGGTNCCGCAGCTTCAAGAGTTCTATAAAGCGCAACATGCGCAGGGAAGNGACATTGGCGATTTGGCGTACCGGCAAACCATACGAGCTAAGGCCTTCGACTCNGTGCGAGGTCTTCTCCCTGCCGCAAGTCTTTCAAATGTGGGGATATATGGCACAGGGCAAGCCTATGAAGCTCTTCTTTTGCGCATGAGAGCACATTCCCTTCCAGAAGCACGNTCTTACGCGGACNTGATGCTGACCGANTTACGGAAAGTAATNCCATCATTTCTNCGTCGGGTCGACGTTGAAGATCGAGGTATTGCTTGGTCGCATTACTTGGAGTCGAATTCGNCGGCCATGAAGGAGTTCGCTGAAAATCTCNTGGNNGGCACAGTGCCAGAAGNGGCAGAAGANGTGGANCTNATCGATTGGGATCCGGACGGNGAACGCAAGATGTTGGCCGCGATGATGTANCCCTANAGTCGCCTGCCGGAAACCCAACTGATTGATGTNGTTGATCGTCTGACGTCCGAGGAGCGTCTCGACCTCGTCCGCCGGTATGTGGGTGAGCGAGCTAACCGCCGCCACCGTCCCGGAAGGGCTCTCGAGCGTCTTGATTACCGTTTCGACATTCTCGGTGACTACGGCGGCTTTCGAGATATGCAACGTCANCGTCTTCTCACGATCGAGTGGCAGGCACTGGCCCCACATCACGGATATGACGTGCCNGAGGCTGTTGTCAGCGCCGGGCTGGCCGATCGCTATGACGGAGTAATGGAACGATCTGCCGCCCTCTACGACCTGCTGCTAAGCGACTTTCCAGAACAAGCCTCTTACGCGGTNGCGATGGCCTACAAGGTGCGCTACGTCATGCAATTTAATGCAAGAGAAGCTNTACATATGATTGAGNTGCGCAGNCAGCCGCAGGGGCATCCNAACTACCGGCGCATAGCGCAGGCCATGTACGAGCAAATTGCCTCCAAGGCTGGNCATTTGGCTGTCGCTGAGATGTTTANCTATATCGATCTGACGGCTGGCGAAGATGGACGGTTGCANGCCGAAAAGGCTCTAGACGCTCGACGGTCCGCAANATGACAGAAGGAGTCNGGTTAGCGNCGCTGGCCGATCTNGAAGTACTGGAACAGTTTGCTAGTCANGCCGTGGCGGAGCAGGTTGATAATAGAGGCGGAGCGATATGGAGCAAACAAGAAACCCGAAATCCTCCCTTTAGNGCAAGNCTCGAAGCCGATTTCAACAATCCTGATAAGAGTATTTGGCTNGGAGTGATCAACGAAGTGCCAGTGGGATANGCAGTNNCCTCCGTNAATCTCCTGCGTACCGGTGAAGTGCTTGGAACAGTCTCAGACNTGTGGGTGGAGCCNGAAGCTCGCGAGGTTGGTGTCGGTGAGGCTCTAATAAATGCAGTCATTGAATGGTGTGAGGAGCGAAATTGCATNGGTATTGACTCGTTGGCGTTGCCGGGCAATAGAGCNACCAAGAACTTTTTTGAAACCTTTGGCTTCAAGGCTCGNCTTCTNACNGTGCACCACCCCTTGGGCCANCAATAAGGTGAGATCTACTGCGGNCCCTCTNTGCTGTGTCGGGGCCGTCNTGGTTGCAGANGAAAAACTCCTNNTGATCCGGAGAAAGAACCCNCCAGCCCAGAACCTTTGGTCGCTGCCAGGGGGTCGAGTTGAACCGGGGGAGAGCTGGCAAGCAGCCGTCGAGCGTGAAGTAAGAGAAGAGACTGCTTTGGAAGCCTCGTGTGGTGAATTCATTGGGTGGGTTGAACGAGAAGCTGAAAACAGCCGGTACTTGATCGCCGATTTCGAGATAGAGGCCCCAAATCTGGAACAAGCGTCGCCGGGAGACGATGCAACNGACCTGACTTTCGTCTCGCGGAGGCAACTGAACGATCTAGAGGTGAGCCCCGGACTGATCGAGTTCTTGAGCCACCATAAACTCTTGGAGTTCTAGCGTCCCTTCCACACAGGGTCGCGCTTTTCGACGAAGGCAAGTGGCCCTTCTTTGAAGTCCTCGGTCTTAAGAACGACACGAAAGTGCTCTTTNGTGATGTCCCANCCATCGTCATCAGAACANCCATGNGNCTCAAGGACGACCTTGCGACTTTCNCGCACGGCGATCGGAGCNTTCACCNCAATACGACCGGCAAGTTCTGTGGCGCCTTCAATGACGGACCCGGGCTGACAGAGTGTNTTGACAAGGCCCAGTTGAAAAGCTCGTTCAGCNGTTATCGGATCTCCGGTTAGTGCTAGCTCCATGGCGACATTCCGGGCTATTGANGCNGGCAAGCGGAATAGACCACCAGCTCCTGCGATCAAGCTNCGTTTCACCTCGGGAATACCGAAGNTCGCTGCCGTTGAAGCAACGACNAGATCGCACGCCAANACGATTTCCAAGCCCCCTGCGAGCGCTGGNCCGTCAACAGCCGCTATTAGCGGCTTAGTCCGGGGATACCGCACNAGGCCTGCAAANCCGCCCTTGTCGGTTTCAATCCGCTTTCCGCTGCTGACTGATTTCAGGTCCGCACCTGCGCTGAAGACAGNCCCATTTGCGGCAAGAATCGCCACCCAGGCGTCGTCGTCAGACTCGAATTCTTCCAAATGCTGCTCAAGCTCGGAGGAAACCTCATGACTTATTGCATTTCGNGCCTCCGGGCGNTTCAACGTGAAGACAGCAATATTTCCTTTTCTTTCGTAGGTGACAACCANCNANCAAACTCCTTTACTCAGGCGCCGGTTCTTTGGCGCTGCTATCGACCGACTCGNCATCCGATGAAGACGNGCNATCCGATTCGGGTTNCTGNTCTGGNTCCGNCTTNNCCTGAGCNTCCGTTTGCTCNTTCTCAACNANCTCNACGTCNCTCTGCGCCGNNNNTTCCTCCGNTTGGGNNACTGCTTNGCTGNCANTNNNGTCCTGCGTGGCNGCCTNAGAGGCCTCCTCNGCNGNTTCANCCTCAGTCNTGCCCTGCTTGGGTCCTTTGGGGCGAGGNTTTGANTTACCTCGTTTACCGCGCGNCCGNTTTACTGGCTCAATTCCAAACTGTTTTGCGATATCGGGGATNCGGTCTGAAATCTTNGTTATCACCTCTAGTANTTCTTTGCCCGGTTCNGCTGGNGTCTGNGCAAGCGCTACGTATGGTCGGATAGGCGAGAAAGCAATGGCTTCNAGNACGATCCCNAGTCTTTGCTGGCTTACGTCTCCACCTAGTGCCTCGTTNGCTTGAGNTGTGAGCGTTTCTGCAATGTCAGGNGGGAGCGGGCTACCGGCTTTTGGTGGTCGCGAACTGAGCCTNAGGGCTCGGACTACGCGNTCATCCTTCAACGCTTCGCGGATCTCGTCCTGCCATTCCAGTTGAGCTTTTTCGACACGTTGGTTGAGTCCCGAACGNATCGCTTCGGCTAACTCTCGACTNTCNTCGTCACGAGCTGAGTCTTCGGCNGCTACTAGAACCGTCCGTAAATCCCGAATGTCAACNTCAGAGATATTTGCCANAGCGGCATCAGCACGGTCTCGCCATTCAGCGACCTTGAGTTGGGGGAGCAGGGATTCAGCCAAAGNAATTAAGGCGTCAGCGCGTACNGCNTCGTTGCCTTCCTGAGAGGCNCGNTCATTCTGGTTGTCGATTTCTTTTCGGACCGCNGCNATACCGCCACGTGACACCTGATCTGCGATGATTCTTTGCTCCTCTGGCAANCCGTCGATAAAAGCCTTCCGGTGGACCCGACCTGGTTTGAGTTTCTTCGCCTTAGGNCGAGNAGGAGCTTCGNCCTTTGGTTTGCGCNGTTTCCGNTCNCCNTCATTGCGGTTCTGGNTNCTNGGCTTTTTTGCCTTACCTGNCTTATCGNGTTGACCTCCGCCCTTTCGACGGTCGGATCGNCCCTTGCGCGCGAGTTGNGTGGTTACTCCATCGACTTCTTTGCCGGTTCCAAGGATTTGGATACGTTCATCGTCGGGACGTCCGCTTCGACCCTTTGGNGGNAATACGGCGGTGACGAAGATCCCGTCTATCTCAAAGTCGGCCTCAGCTCGACATANGTCACCCACTNCNGCNCCGGCATACAGCAGNGCTCCCTCAAGGGTTCCTTTAGGTTGTTTGGCGCCGGCGGCTCGCCAGGTCCAGGTTCCATCGTCTCGCTGACTGGTCAGCTCAACTTCGATACGTCGGCTCATCGTTGCTCCGGGCTTTCCGGCTAGTCGGGCGGGAGGCGACAGGGGAGTAGTGGCCCCCTCGCTGGTCCCTTAGTACAGAGATAAACGTTACCGAAATAAGAGTGGATTGCAGTGCATCTGGGTGAACAGCTTTTTGTCTGGAATTGACCCGATTAGAGCGTCGAACCGTCCTACCCTCGGCTTGACGGACGAAATCCCCAGGAAAGACATGGCAAAAGCGAAGGTACCTGAACAAATCGCCCGAGAAATCGTTGATATTCCTGTCGACGATGAGATGCGCGACTCATTNATGCCATACGCNCTCTCGGTGACNACCAGCNGAGCAATNCCGGACGTTCGCGANGGNCTCAAGCCNGTTCAACGAAGGATTCTCTATGTGATGTCNGATNTGGGGTTGAGGCCCGGAACCCCNTTCCGTAAATCTGCAGGGGTGGTNGGTGAAGTAATGGGAAAGTANCACCCCCACGGTGACGGCGCGATCTACGAAGCCATGGTGCGGATGGGNCAATCTTTTTCTATGTCTGTGNCCTTTGTGGACCCNAAAGGCAANTTNGGAAGCTTGGATGANCCACCNGCTGCNTACCGTTACACCGAAGCTCGATTAACTGCTGCNGCAATGACGATTGTCGAGNATCTNGATGAAGACACCGTCGATTTCGTCCCNAATTTTGATGGNGANCGCGATGAACCGATNTGTCTGCCGGGAGCCCTNCCTAACCTTTTGGTAAATGGAGCCTCNGGNATTGCCGTTGGTATGGCAACNAATATGCCGCCCCACAACCTCGCTGANATTGGCGCCGCGATCGAACACGTATTAGTGAANCGTCGACCCAANCCNACGGTTGATGANCTTATGGCGCACGTCGAGGGCCCGGACTTTCCNACAGGTGGAGTGATAGTTGATGACGGCTCGTTGCGCGAAGCCTATGAAACCGGCCGGGGNACGNTCCGTGTTCGAGCTAGGGCAGANATCGAGAACATCACTGCGCGGCGACAAGGCATNGTGGTGACNGANCTNCCCTACGCAGTGGGCCCNGAACGGGTNCAAGCNAAAATNCGNGAGCTNATTGGGGCTGGGAAACTNGAGGGTGTAGCCGCNGTTGTGGATCTCTCTGACCGACACCATGGGCTNCGCCTNGTGATCGANTGNAAGGCAGGTGTCGGTCCTCATTCGTTNCTTGAGCGGCTNTACAGGTTGACACCTTTAGAGGANAGTTTCGGTATCAACAATGTCGCACTGGTCGAGGGTGTCCCTACGACGCTCGGGTTGCGTGACTTATGTCAGTACTACATAAATCACCGTCTTGATGTAGTGGTGAGAAGGGCNNGGTANCGCCTTGCCCGGGCCGANGAGCGCGAGCATATTCTNTTAGGGCTNCTGCTAGCTCTTGACAACATNGAACAAGTGATTTCCATNATCCGNGGNTCAAAAGACGCNGCGANGGCCAAGGCACAACTGATCANAGNCCTGAATTTGAGTGATATGCAAGCCACNCANATCCTCGACATGCAACTTCGGCGCNTAACNGCACTTGAGGTCGATAAGTTGCGCGCTGAGCTTGCGGAAGTGCAAGCNGACATAACNAATCTNAAGAAGCTCCTNTCATCGGAAACAAAGCAAAGAAACACTGTTCGAGATGAGCTACGTGANCTNGTCCGGCAGTTTGCGGTCCCGAGACGAAGCAAAGTGACANNCGCCTCNGACTTAGTCACNATCGAAGATGANGTACCAGANGACGATAACTCCAACCTGGANGAGCTGTCNGANCAACCCACTTTGGTGACGTTGTCTACCTCTGGNCTCCTTGGNCGCAGATCNCCAAATGAAGAGTTCACAGCGAAGCCNGGNCGTCANGACGTGATCNCNNGGAGCCTAGAGACTTCNGGCTTTTCTGNGATATNTGCNGNGACNGACCAAGGCCGTGTCCTGTCGGTTCGCGCTCGNGAAATACCNGAAATGGTNAGGGGTAGCCGTGGGGCTTCGGTNACNGAAATGTTCTCGCTNAGTCGTGGCGAAAAAGTTGTTGGCCTNTTCGGCGATGGCTCNGACCCCGTNATTNTGATNACTCGGAATGGANTCGCCAAAAGGCTGGAGGCCGACGCTCTAAAGCGGCTNAGNTCAGGTAGTTCTGCAATCAACCTGAAGGGCGANGANCGAGTNGCATCGGCGTTTGTNGCNAGNGAAGACAGCGAAATNGTCATGGTCGCCTCCGATGGNCANGCCTTGAGAACCGCCGCCAACGGAATNTCGNTNCAAGGACCNGGGGCTGGGGGAGTGGCCGGAATGAAATTAAAGCCNGGNTCNAACGTGATGGCCGCAGGCGTCGTCGAATTTGGAGNNGCTGTCGTGGTNATCAGCGACGAAGGAGCGATTAAGGCTACTGATGTAGCTGANATCCCGNCTAAGGGTCGAGCAACAGGTGGGGTACGGACAGTCAAATGGCGNGATTTNGAAACCACCGCNTCGTTTGGCTGGGTAGGTAGAAGTCANCAACTCGCTGCCATTGTGGCAGACNCAGNCGATGGNAAAAAAGCTGCGGGCGCGCCNGTTCCCTTATCTTTGGANCTNACCCGCCGNGACGGAATGACNAGCACCTCCGAGGACCGNGTCNTGCTANTAGGGGAGTACCGCTTGTAATGGCNGCCNNGACTAAACGNAANAAAGCGAACGAGGACNCTGGNGGCTATAACGCCGAGCACATTGAGGTACTCGAAGGCCTCGAAGCGGTGCGGAAACGCCCCGGGATGTANATCGGNGGNACGGGTTCNGCCGGCCTAACNCATCTCTTGTGGGAAATCATTGACAACGGCGTCGACGAAGCCGCTGCCGGNCATGCAAAANTNGTNGAGGTTATGTTCCANNCAGACGGTTCCTACGAGGTCACAGATGACGGGCGNGGCATACCGATCGAAGAAAAAGANGGNAATATCACAGCTCTGGAGATCGTCTTCACNGAGCTTCATGCCGGCGGAAAATTTGGTAACGGAGCATACGGAGCATCCGGCGGACTTCATGGNGTAGGNGCCTCTGTNGTCAACGCCTTGTCGGGCCGCATGGAGGTCGAAGTCGANCGNAANAGCGCTACTCATAGGCTTTCGTTCAAAGANCAAGTNGCNGGCCAAATGGCGAGTAATGGCCGTTTCACCGCNGGTCACGGGCTNAAGCGGNTGGGCAAGGTGCCGTCAGGTCGAACNGGGACGCGAGTCCGGTTTTGGCCCGANAGAGACATTTTNGANCCAGACGCCGAGATCAANTACGAAGAAGTCCGCGANCGCCTGGGGCAGATCTGCTTCCTTGTNCCCGGTCTNAAGATNCGACTAGCTGACAANCGTAAAGGGTCNAANCGCCCNGCGGAGGANTTTGTNTCGAAGGGTGGNCTNGCGGACTACGTTGACTTCCTAGCAGGTGACCATCAACCTGTGACNGGCCTTGTNCGAGTTGAGGGCACTGGNGAGTTTCTNGAAAANGTTCCCGTTGACGGNAAACTGACCGAAGTGACCCGAGAATGNCAGGTNGANATCGCACTGAAGTGGGTTCAGAACTANGAAAGTNGAATNGTTAGCTTTGTTAACACNATNCCTACACCCGACGGCGGCACCCACGTCGCTGGNTTCGAGCGNTCTCTGACCACCGCTGCGAACCAAGCGCTGGCCGCAGCNGACCCTCGTAAGCTCCGCAAACTTAAAGAGGAAGCCAAAGTNCAAAAAGAGGANGCCCAGGAAGGNCTGATTGCNGTAGTGCGCGCTGTCTTTCCTGAGCCGCAGTTCCGCGGTCAAACCAAACGGGAGTTAGGCACCCCGGAGGTTCAAAAGATCGTTGGTGCCGTTACGCGTGATGGTCTTAAGAGCTGGTTTGACGGGACTGCCAAGGGATCCAAGAAGATTCACGTCAAGGCAATCTTGGACAAAGTGACAGAGGCCATCGTCAATAGNGTCAGCACAAAACAAGCTCTNGACAACCGACGAAAGGCCGCTCAACTNGGNAACAACGGTCTTCCGGACAAGCTTTCAGATTGTCGCCTTCACCCNGAGGGAGAGTTNTTNATCGTTGAAGGCGACTCGGCGGCGGGNCCAGCGAAACGAGCCCGCGATAGTGCGTGGCANGCAGTNCTNCCGCTTCGGGGCAAAGTNGTCAACGCAGGCAAGGGGACCAANAANGCCGTCCTGGATAACGCCGAGGCAACNTCTCTCTTTACGGCNGTAGGCGCCGGGTCAGGGCCAGAATTNGATTTGTCGTCTCGTCGGTATGACCGGATCNTCCTNCTAGCCGATGCCGACGTCGATGGCAGNCATATCAGGTGTCTGGTGNTGACNCTTATCTATCACTACATGAGGCCNCTTCTTGAAAATGGTCANGTCTACGCGGCTCAACCGCCGACTCATGCNTTGGTGTTAGGGCAAGACAAAGAATTCGTCTATTCCGAGCAAGAATTGGATCAACGTGTGAGCGANCTGACAGGCAAAGGCAGNCGTTACCGCGTTACCCGCTTCAAAGGATTGGGTGAAATGGATGACGATGAGCTGTTAGAAACGACNCTGAATCCNGAGACACGGGTNCTCCGGCGCATAACTTTGGACGATGCCAAGAAGGCAGAAAAGGCGTTCACNGTGATGATGGGCGCNCCAGTTGAACCCCGTAAAGACTTCATTGTTAAGCACAGCAAGGATTACGGCCACGCCCTCGACATTTANGGCAAACGCACATAAGCTACATTATGTAACGTAGCGCATTNGNCTGGTGTGAAGCGAGATAANAANCCCTCCGCCCCCAGTCGTTTATTTATCGGTCTCGGCCGCCGGTGCGTTTCGCNGCTCCGCCGCCATAGCCCGTGTTTCTTCCTGCGGAANGACCGGCGCTTTGTTTGCCTTTATTTTGTGACTGCTTGGCNTCGATAGCTTGCTTCACGTTTTCGGGNAAGGCTTGAAGCTTGTCTCGCTTGGGTTTTTGGCNGGGTTTAGCTTTTTTGGGTCGGGNCACGCCATGATCTTACGTACTCAGAGGTCAAAGNNNTGGTTATTGATGGTTTCGGTNCATGTCAACGACGTGTCCGTTTGCGACTTGTATGCCTTCGGATTCAAGNAGAGCGGNTTGCCGAGTCTCGCTTCCCGGCACCAATCGGCCATTTGCTGTGACGATNCGCCACCACGGNTATCCGCTGTTGTCTCNNAGAAATCGGCCAACTGCTCGGGCACTCCGAGGAAAGCCGGCCTCCTCAGCGACTTCTCCGTAGCTCAACACNTCNCCAGGTCCGATCGATTCGAGNACCCCGTGAACAGCATCNNNAAAGGCNGGNTCAGGGTTNGGATTATCAGGTTGCACGCACCGATGTTGTCAGATGATTACGCTAGGAGTTAAGCATCTCGGAGTTTCTTCTCCGCGAAGCTGGGCGCTAAGGGGGCATGTATGGCTGAATATGACATTCACATCGCTGGTGGAACGATTGTCGACGGGACNCGAGTTCCGCGNTTCAAGGGTGATNTATGGATCAAAGATGGTTACATCTCGAAGATTGGCGGNCGCGCCGACGGGGTTGCTGAAGAGGTCGTGGACGCTAGNGGCAAGATCGTCGCNCCCGGGTTCGTCGACCTTCATACCCACTACGACGCCCAAATCCGCTGGGACCCTTGGTGCACGATTTCTGGATACCACGGAGTGACCTCGGTGGTCCTCGGGAACTGCGGTTTTGGATTCGCTCCGGTTGCTGAGGACTTTCGCGAACGTTCGATGCTGACTATGACTCGTACTGAGGCGATCCCATTCGAATCGATGAAGCAAGGAATGGAATGGGATTGGGANACAATCCCAGAATACCTCGATTCCCTAGATCGGGCCCCNAAGGGTGTCAACGTCATCCAGTACATGCCCACGGCTTCTCTGATGACCTACGTCATGGGCCTTGAAAAAGCTAAGGCTGGCACTCCGGCATCGGACGTTGAGCGCAAGGAGATGGCCCGGCTCCTACATGAAGGAATGGACGCGGGCTTATGTGGCTTTTCGATTCAGCGTTTAGGTCCAGACAGTGTTCAAGCGGATTTTGATGGCAGCCCNATGGTCACCGACATTATGTGTGATGAGGACATCTTTAACCTCGCTCAGGTGTTGGCTGATCGGGATGAAGGTTTTATCCAAATAACTCAAGGAACNGGTGATATTCGTGGCGACATAGCGTTCCTCGAAGAACTCGCCGCCGTTGCGCAACGGCCACTTCTCCACAATGTGGTTGCCCCCGCTCGTCAGGACCCCGAGGTTCATCGACGTCCCTTGAGATGGATTGAGGGTTGCCGCGAAAAGGGTTTNCCNATCTANGCGCAATGNGGGACTGGCCGCGCTGGGTTCGCTTTTACTTTGGAGCATTGGAACCTCTACGACGCCTCCCCCGCGTGGCGGGCGGTGACGACCGGNTCAAAGGAAGAGAAGATCGCCAAGATGCAGGACCCTGAATTGCGGGAGGCCTTGGTCGCGGAAGCAGAAGAGGCTGACCGAAGGCTCCAGGTGATTCAGGCGGGGGTCGGCGGCAACCCTAAGAGTCTCGTCGTGCAGGGCGTAAATCGGCAGGCAGACCTCCAAGAATACGTAGGTAAATCGGTTGGCGACATTGCGGAAGCTCAGGGCAAACATCACATTGAAGTCATGCTCGATCTTTCGCTACAGGGCGATCTAAATGTCGAATTTCTTGGTCCTGACAAGGGTTCGAATGCGGAGTTCATGGCGGAAATGATGACGGCCTCCCCGTACGCGATACCAGGAGTCTCCGATGGCGGGGCGCACACCAAGTTCTTCACAGGTGGCGCCTACACGACCGACTTCTTGACGTGGCTAGTACGCGATGAGGGCGTTGTAACACTGGAAGAAGCTCATTACAGGCTCTCGAATTTACCGGCACACGCGGCAGGTTTTCGGGATAGGGGCTCGTTGCGGGAAGGCGCTGCGGCTGATGTGTTGGTGTATGACATGGAAGAGCTAGAAATACTTCCCAATTGGATCGGCGATGTGGAATATGACCTTCCGGGCGGCGAATGGCGGCGAGTCCAACGAGCGACCGGTTACGACCACATCATTGTTAACGGGGAAGAAACCTTCGCGTCGGGAGAATGTACGGGCTCGACGCCTGGCCAGCTGCTTAGGCACGGAAGAGGTTAAGGGAAGCCCATCAATCCTTAGGGGGTGAGTCCCAATCCTGTACGTCTTTGCCCTCGATCTGGGACAGGATGTCCAGGGCCGCCGCCGCGCCATCGCCAGCTGAGATAATTGCCTGGCTTCGGGTCGGCCGGGCACTGCGACCAACTACGTAGACGCCTTCAATTTCTGTTTTCCCATTTCTGTCGACGGAGACAATTTCGTCGTCGCCGTCGCTTGTTTGAATGCCTAACGCGTCGGCTAAGGGCATCTGCTTCCCCTCCCCGAGCACAACGAAATCTGCTGAATTGGTTCCAGCTTCGGTAGTCACTTCAATTTGGTCGCCGGTAACGACTACCTCAGTAACTCTCTCGTTGCTTAACGTGGCACCAGCATTCAGGACTTGCTGCCGAGCCGAGACCTGAAAATCGGTTCCACTTATAGCGGGTATGCCTAAGTAGTTGTTAAGAAACGCATAGTGCATGACGGTTTCGTCGGACCCATAAACAGTTACCTCATGGCCAGCGCGTGCGATAAACAACGCTGCGCTTAGACCGCCGGGTCCGTCTCCGATGATTGCAATTGCCGCCATGGCTGCTCTCCCCTATCCGCTTTTGAACGTTTTAGCTTCTCCGCAGAGTCACTGCTTGATCATGACGCTTAGAATCTTGGCAATTCACGGCATCGCTCCGCGTTATGGACGTACCCTTGTGTCGACCGGACAGCAAGAGAAAGTTCCGATATGGACACCCATACCGCACCAACCGAAGTTGATTTCCATTTTGATGTCATGTGCCCGTGGGCATATCAGACGTCCCTTTGGATGCGGGACGTCCGTGACCAGTTAGATCTAACCGTAAATTGGAAATTCTTCAGCCTTGAGGAGATCAACCTTCGTGAAGGGAAGAAGCATCCTTGGGAGCGAGACTGGAGTTACGGGTGGTCAATGATGCGGATAGGCGTCATCCTTCGGCGCCTAGACATGGACCTGCTG
>PATL01000027.1 GCA_002713605.1 bacterium | reverse complement strand
GCTCCGAGTCGGATTAAATCCCATATAACTAGTATTGTTCTTCTATGGAAGAAATACTCGTAAATCAGAATGGAAATATAGTCACAGTCACCATAAACCGACCTGAGGTCAAAAACGCAGTCACTTCAGGAATGTGGGATGACCTAACTGCCATTTTTACTGAATTAGGGTACGACGACAATGTTAGAGCTGTGATAGTGACTGGAGCAGGCGATGATTTTTGTTCAGGCGCAGACGTAAGCGCAATGGGAAGAGATGAAAACGAAGTCAAATTGCATCAACTAGAAGCCATGAGAAAAGTAGGGGATTGCTGTCTGTCTTTGTTCAATATGCCAAAAGTAACTATCGCAAGAGTCCCAGGCATAGCAGTCGGAGCCGGAATGAATATGGCGTTATGTTGCGACCTACTGGTAGCTTCAGAAAATGCCCGTTTCAGTGAAATATTTGCCAAAAGAGGGCTTTCCGTTGACTTCGGCGGCTCATATCTTCTTCCCAGAATAGTCGGCCTCCAAAAAGCAAAAGAGCTAGTTCTACTCGCTGATGTGATCTCGGCATCCGAAGCCAACAGGATGGGGTTTGTAAATTATGTCGTAGATACAAACGATCTTGATGCCAAAGTAAACGAGATCGCAGAAAAGGCCGCTGCAGGACCTCCACGCGCACTTGCCATGAGCAAAGCGCTCCTCAACAGGTCTTTCTCGAATTCATTGGCTGATGCATTGGATCAAGAAGGAACAGCCCAAACCTTTAACTTTACGACAAAAGATATTTCAGAAGCTATGACGGCCTTTAAAGAGAAAAGAAGTCCAGATTTCAAAGGCTGGTAATGCCACGACCCTCTCTTCGATTTGCACCAGTAATTCTCAGCTTAATTTTTCTGATGTCATCCATATCCTGTGGGGTTAGCGCTTCGCCACAGGTTCAGCCAGATGAGAAAGGCTCAGTCGATCCAGAACTAATACAGGGAAGAGAAGTCTGGGGAGTCCACTGCTCCTCTTGTCATGGGTCCTCGGGTCAGGGAGGTAGAGGAAAAAAACTCAACAACGGAGAGTTAGCTATAAATTACCCCGACCAAACATTACTTGTCTCAGTCATCCAGAATGGCAAAGGGCAAGGGATGCCAGCTTTTTCATCAAAACTCACTATTGATGAAACTAAAGCTGTAATCAGCTACATATTTGATGTTTTAAATTAGCAAAAAACAATGGCTTTAATTACTCAACAATTCTAGTAATCTGGATGCATGAGCTGGGAATTGCCAAACTTCGTTCAATCTTTAACGTCGGTCTCTGATTCAACCGCCTCAGTTTATAAAAGAGATTTAAAATCCTTCATTGAATGGTGCGAAAGCGAGAAATTAACTGGCCCATCAAAAGTTAGTAGAAGAAATTTGCGACATTACCTTGCCTGGCTTCAGGAAAATGATTACTCGCGGAGAACGATTTCCAGAAAAGCCTCGTCTCTACGAAGGTATTTTAAGTGGGCTCAACATAACTCTCTGGCAGATTCCAACCCAACGGTTAACCTCCAAACGCAAGGTGGTAAATCAAAACTTCCTAGAGTTTTAAAGAAGCAAGAATTGCAGGTTCTGTTGGACAACCCAAGACCAGCGATACGAAATGATGGTATCAGGAAGTTTAGAGATGATGCGATACTTGAACTTTTATACGGGAGTGGATTGCGGGTAAGCGAACTTTGTAATCTTAAATTCGACCAAATTGATTTCAGAAAGCAACTCCTTCGGATAGAGGGAAAAGGCAGGAAAGAGCGCCTAGTTCCGCTATCCAGAAAGTCGATAGAGAGTCTCGAACTGTGGTTAAAGAATGGGAGACCAGAAATGCTGGGTACTGAGAGGGAACACGACTTTGTGTTCGTAAATATGCGATGTAAACAAATTACCCCTAGAGATGTGCGGCGATTACTAGACCGTAGATCTTCTGTCCCAGTGAATCCCCACGCCTTGAGACATACCTTTGCCACACACCTTCTTGACGGCGGGGCAGATTTGCGTGAAGTTCAAGAGCTTCTAGGCCACTCTGATCTTAGCTCAACCCAAATCTACACTCATGTAAGTAAAGATAGATTAAAGGCCATACATAAACGGACCCACCCCAGAGGATAAGTCTAAAGCTTGCAAAAGCAGGTGTAACTTCAATATCTAATTGTTAGAATCTGATGTGCTTGAGATTCAAGTAAATTTCACCTGAATAATTCCACGGTCGCCTAGGCGTATATTCAGGAATCGTTTAACCGTGGTAGGAGAAAAATGTCACCAGTTGTTACTATGAGCCAGTTGCTAAAGGCCGGAGTCCATTTTGGTCACCAAACAAGAAGATGGAATCCCAAAATGCAACGCTTTATATATGGAGAGCGAAATGGGATTTATCTCATAGACCTAAACCAAACACTTGAGAGAATTACTGATGCTTACAGTTATGTCAGAGATACGGTAGCGGAGGGTGGCATGGTGCTTTTCGTAGGTACGAAAAAGCAAACACAAGATGCTGTCAAGTCCTCTGCGCAAGATTGTGGGCAGCCTTATGTTAATCAAAGGTGGCTAGGTGGAATGCTCACGAACTTTGAGACCATGGCAAAACGTGTTGGGAAAATGAAAGAATATCAGCGAATGCGAGACTCAGGCGAGTTTGATGAAATGCCAAAGAAAGAAGCTTTAATGCTTTCCCGTGAGTTAGCGAAACTAGAGAGAAACCTCAGCGGAATTAGCATGCTCAAAGAGCGGCCACAAGTAGTCTTTGTGCTAGATACCAAAAAAGAACACATTGCAGTAACGGAAGCCAACAAATTAGGTATTCCTGTAATCGCTGTTGTTGACACCAATTGTGACCCCGATGTAATAGATTTCGTTATCCCAGGGAACGACGACGCGATTAGATCAGGCGAACTGATGTGCCGTGTTATCTCGGAGGCAGTTGAAGAAGGGCAGCTAATCCGATCAAAGAAATACGGATCACAACCAACTGCCAAAGAAGAACCGGCCGAAGTAGTTGAACCAGTTGAGCAAGAAGAAGCCCAAAAGAAAGCGACTGCAGATTTTCAAGAAAGAGAAAAAAAGGTCGCCGAAGAGATTGCAACAAAACCCGAAAAAGAAATCGTTGATGGTAATTCAGAACAGGAGGAAATATAGATGCCAGAATTTACAGCAAAAGATGTACAAAAACTCCGTCAAGCATCTGGCGCCGGAATGATGGATGCTAAAAGAGCTTTAGATGAGTCCGCCGGAGATTTTGATGCAGCATTACAAGCGCTCCGCGAAAAGGGAATAGCGAAAGCAGATAGCAGGAGCGATAGAGAGAGTGCAGAAGGAGCAATTGCCGTTGCACAAAGTGAAGCGGCAGTAGCCATAGTTGAGCTCAAATCTGAAACTGATTTTTCGGCAAAAGCTAGCGACTTTCTGTCATTAACTCAGGAGCTCGCTGATTTAGTTCTCGCAGGAGGTGAAGACGCTGTGTTGACTAAAGAAGCTGAAATAGATGATCTTCGTATCTCGAAAAAAGAAAATATACAACTGGGAATTGTCAAGCAGATTGTTATTGATGAAGGTTCTTTGGTTGATGTCTACCTACATACCGATCAGGAAGGGCGAGGAATCAACGGCGTTATTGTTCAAGGTAAAGACGTATCGCCGGAGACTTTACATGAAGTTGCGCTTCACATAGCTTTCGCGAAACCATCAGCTCTCTCTCGCGAAGAAGTAGCTAAAGAAGACATCGAAAAAGAAAGAGAGAGTGCTCTAGGGGTGACTAAGGCCGAGGGGAAACCAGAGGCTGCGTGGGATAAGATAGTTGAAGGGCGAGTCTCGAAGTGGCTAAGTGAAAGAGTCCTTTTAGAACAAGGAATGTTTGGAGAAAAGGAATCAGTTGCACAAAAATTAGGAGCCGGTACCATCACTAATTTCGTCCAAGCATACATCGGTGACTGAATAAAATTATGGCCCACAAGAATCAAATTCCAGGAAAAGCATGCACTTTAGCGCCAGAAGAGGCATGATACAGACGTGAGTGATTCCGGTACACAACTTCAGCCAGGTCAATGGGGCAGGGTAGTTCTAAAAGTCTCGGGCGAAGCCTTTGCTGGGGATATGGGATATGGAATAGACGGACATGTTGTTCAAGAAATAGCTCGACAGATCGTTAAAGTCCGATCCGAGTTTGACGTGCAGCTAGCTGTAGTCGTCGGTGGTGGAAACATCTGGCGAGGAATGGCAGGCTCTGGAGCCGGTATGGATAGAGCACAAGCTGATTACATGGGAATGCTCGCAACCGTCATCAATGCCTTAGCTCTGCAAGATACATTAGAACAACTTGGCCAACCCACTCGTGTGCAAACCGCTATCCACATGAGTCAGGTCGCAGAACCATATATAAGACGAAGAGCGCTTCGCCATCTTGAGAAGGGTAGAGTAGTAATTTTTGCTGGAGGAACTGGAAACCCTTTCTTCACCACAGATACAACTGCTGCACTTCGGGCAGTAGAAATTGAAGCAGGGGCAATCCTCAAAGGAACACATTCAGGAATTCAAGGAGTATATGATGATGACCCTCGAGTAAACTCTGATGCTCAATTACTTGAAGAAATTACCTACATTGATGTTCTAAATAAAGGATTAAAGGTGATGGATTCTACGGCGATCTCACTCTGCATGGACAATAATTTACCTATTGTGGTTTTTGATTTAATGGGCGATGGAAATGTAGGAAAAATTCTTGCCGGCAAACGGGTAGGAACATCTGTAAGTTAGGAAGACAATGAGTGACGAGTTAATAGAACTTCTATTTGCTGAAGCAGAAGAAAAAATGGAGAAGTCGGTCTCTAGAACGAAACACGAGTTCTCTTCAATAAGAACTGGTCGTCCAAGTCCTGCTTTAGTCGAGCGGATACAAGTTGATTACTTTGGAAGCGACGTCCCACTGCAACAACTTGCCAGTTTCTCAGTACCAGAAGCCCAATTGCTTGTAATCGCTCCTTTTGATAAGGGGGCGATCGAGGCTATAGAAAGAGCGATAGTCCTCGCTGACCTTGGAGTCAGTCCCGCAAATGATGGTTCAATTCTCAGGTTGAATTTTCCGCCGCTAACAGAAGAAAGGCGAAAACAACTCGTGAAGGTAGTCAAAAATCTAGCGGAAGAGGGAAGAGTATCCATTCGAGGTATCAGAAGAACAGCTCGTCAGGAACTAGATAACCTTGATAAAGAAGGGGATGTTTCATCGGACGATGCGAAGAGAGCATCAGAAAAGATTGATGCTTTGACACGAGACTTTGAGGGCCAAATAAACGCTGCACTTGATCAGAAAGAAACTGAACTATTAGAAGTTTAGACTATGGTAGATTTCTGGAGATGTTATGACGGAAGACGAAAACACAAAGAGACCAGAGGGGAGTTCAACAAACCATGGTCTACCACATTGGAGCGAGCCAGCTACAGGTCAGTTCCCTAAAGTTGAAGTAAGTAAAAGCGACGAGCCTAATGAGGATTGGGAAACGTTAAGTGAAAGTCCCAAATGGGACCCCGATGCTGATCGTGAAAGTCCGGTCAGCCAAACGCAACGCATAGATGTCACGATAGGTGAGGATTCTAAGACAGATGATTTCTTTTCCTACGAGAAGCCACCTGATTTAGCTGAAACTACAGAATCAATCATCTCTGAAGGGAAAAAATCAAGAAGGTCAGGATTGGGATCCAGAGAAACGTTGACTCGTATCCTCACTGGGCTTGTTCTCGGCGGAATCGTCATCCTTTGCCTTGTAATCAGCAAGATAGCTACTGTTGTTTTAATAGCGGTGATGCTCGGTATAGCTTCAACTGAGTTATTCCAGAGCCTCTATAAAGTTGGCTGGCAACCCCCAACCCTTGTGGGACTGGTAGCTTCCATAGGAATGCCACTAGCTGCCTACTGGAAGGGTGAAGGAGCTATTGGGTTAGTTCTTTTCCTCACATTCCTAACAGGGGCACTATGGTACTTGCTTGGAATTGGTGGACCGCGGCCTGTTCCGAATCTCGCAGTTTTGACTCTAGGAGTTGTCTATGTGGGAGTCCTAGGTTCCCATGCGGTTCTCCTTTTGGATGACCCTAAAGGGAAAGGACTGCTGCTTGCCGCAATCCTTCTGGCAGCTGGATATGACATGGGAGGTTACTTTATAGGACAAGCCCTCGGACGTTCACCCCTTACAGAAGTCAGTCCGAATAAAACGATAGAAGGTTTGTTGGGGGGAACATTAGCCACAGTTGGCGTAGGGGTTCTACTAGCTGTATTTAACGTAGGACCCTTTGATGGCGATCCCTTCGGCTTGTCAAATGCGCTTTTAATGGGATAGTTGTGGCAGTAATCGCACCCATTGGTGACCTTGCAGAATCATTGATTAAGCGAGATTTAAAAATAAAAGATATGGGAACAGTCTTACCGGGACACGGAGGAGTACTAGATCGTTGCGATACTCTGTTATTCGTCATCCCAACAGTTCATTACATGGTTCTTGTTATGGCATAAATCACTTCAGTGTCTCACATCATCAAGAAGATTAAGACTTACACTTTAGATATGATAGGGAACGACAGTTGATGAAAAATGTAGCGTTACTCGGCTCAACGGGATCAATCGGAACACAGACACTAGATGTAGTCAGGGCGAGTCCAGAAAAATTCAATATCGAAGTACTTGCTGCTGGTTCCTCCATAGGCCATATTCGAAAACAAATTACTGAATTTAACCCATCAACAGTGATTATGTCCGATGTCCATGCCGCAGAAGTATTGGATGACGAATTCACTGCGGTAACTGTGCTTAGCGGCCCAGATGCCCTCAAAGAATCAGTTGTGGCCTGCGATATTGTCGTTAACGCAATAGTCGGATTTGCTGGATTGCCGGTGACCATAGCAGCATTATCGGAAGGGAAGACTCTTGCGTTAGCAAATAAAGAATCTCTTATCGCAGGAGGCCCAGTTGTCCAGAAGGCTCGACAAACGATGAAATCTTCAATCATCCCCGTGGACAGTGAGCACTCGGCTCTCCATCAATGTTTGCACGGGTATCGGTCAAATTATGATCACCCCTCGAAGTTGATAAAGCGACTCATCGTTACGGCAAGCGGTGGTCCCTTTCGAGGATTTTCATCGGATAAATTAGACAACGTTACTCTGGAGGAGGCACTTGAACACCCAACATGGAAAATGGGCCCCAAAATTACCATTGACTCGTCCACACTCATGAACAAGGGCCTGGAGATAATCGAAGCACATGAGTTATTCGGCATCAAATATGAGCAAATAGACGTGATTGTTCATCCGCAGTCCATCGTCCACTCAATGGTTGAGTTTGTCGACAGTTCAGTCATTGCCCAGTTGTCAATGCCCGATATGAGGCTACCTATTACTTATGCATTAAATTATCCAGAGAGAAGCGAAGCCCAGTGGGGATCAATAAAGTGGGATGAAGTTACAAAACTCGAATTTGAACAGCCCGACTTTGATAATTTCTTATGTTTGAGACTTGCATACCAAGCTGGAGAAGAAGGCGAAACAGCCCCTGCTTGGTTAAACGCTGCCAATGAAGTCGCTGTTGTAGCCTTCCTGAACTACCAAATTAAGTGGGTTGATATACCTCACTTGATTGCACAGGCATTGGATAACTACGACGGACGTAAAGCAGAAGAGGAACACGATATTTATGAAGCTGACAAGCAAGCACGCCGTGTAACAGAGCAACTCATAGCAGGCAAGGCAAATGGCTGAGGAAACTTTACGAAGCAGTGAGGTTACAGATAGCTTCCCTCAGGAGGCAAACTCCCCAGTGGGAATAATCACCGTGCTGTTTCTTTTTGTTTTGCTTGCCATGAGCACGGGTTTCGCAGGCGTTATTGTCGTACTCTCGTTAGTCGCAATGCTGTTTTTGCACGAGCTGGGGCATTATTTAGCAGCTAGAAGAGCTGGAATGAAGGTTACTGAATTCTTTATCGGATTCGGACCAAAAATTTGGTCGTTCACTAGAGGTGAAACAGAATACGGCCTCAAAGGCATTCCCGCTGGGGCTTATGTAAGGGTAATTGGAATGAATAATCTTGACCCTGTCCCCCCTGAAGATGAACACAGAGCTTACAGAAATGCCAAATTCGGGCAACGGCTCCTTCTAGCAAGTGCAGGATCTCTAATGCATTTTTTAATAGCTTTAGCCCTCTTGTACGCAGTTTTGGTTGGTAATGGTATAAACACAGATGAATCTGACTGGACAGTGAAAGATCTTCGCAGCGGTGGGCCCGCAGAGATAATGGGAATTGAAGCTGGTGATCGAATTATCGCGCTCAATGGAGTGCCCATTGTCGACTGGTGGGATTTTGCTACAAACATTGCAGGTTTACCCAATCAGGAAGTAACTGTCCAAGTTTCCCGAAACGGAGACCTCATGACATTTCAAGGAATTGTTGGATCTCGCCTAGCTAATGAGGGCGGACAGGACTACGGGTTCATTGGCATCGAGAGAACTAGATTTAGTACTGTAAAGTCCGGCCCCATTGACGCCTTGGGTGAAACTGGCGAGCAATTTGGACTTCTTACTTCTGAAACAATAAAGGGTTTAGGAAATTTCTTTAGTCCCTCCGGATTAGGCGATTTCTTCGCAAAAGTTTTTGATCTAGATTCTCAGCAGTCTCCAACCAATATAGGTGTTGGCGAAGGAGATGAGGGAAGAATAGTCTCTGTAGTCGGCGCAACGCGTTTAGGTGCTGAACTAACTGAAACAGGCTGGACAGGTTTATTTCTTTTCCTAGCAACAATTAACGTATTCATAGGGATTTTTAACTTAATCCCTTTGTTGCCTTTAGACGGTGGTCATGTAATGATTGCTTTCTACGAGCGTCTAAGGAGCCGAAAAGGCACTCGGTACCATGCAGATGCTTCGAAGCTGCTACCGCTCACCTATATGGTGGTCTTTGTGTTGATCGCTATAGGCCTAGCAGCTATCTACCTAGACATAGCTGACCCAATATCCCTCTAGAATGTAAATAATGGATAACACTTCATCAATAGAACGAAAAAAAACACGACAGATACTTGTCGGAGACGTACCTGTTGGGGGTAATTCGCCCATAACAGTGCAGTCCATGACCACTACGAAAACCTCTAACGTCGATGCGACACTGCAGCAAATCTATTCTCTTGCAGCAGCGGGAGCTGACATTGTTCGGTGCACATGTAATGATTATGAAGCAGCTGAAGGATTAGCGCAGATAGTGCCAAGGTCACCAGTTCCAATCGTTGCTGATGTCCACAATCAATATAAAATGGCCTTAGCGGCAATCGCTTCAGGAGTAGACTGTCTTCGGCTTAATCCTGGGAACATTCGAAAACCAGCACACATCAAAGCCGTTGCTGAAGCCGCTGGGGAAAAATCTGTCCCGATTAGAATTGGTGTAAATGGAGGTTCACTCCACCCTGAACTATATGAGAAGCATGGCGGAAAAGTTACACCTGAAGCAATGGTAGAATCTGCGCTGACAGAACTAAGTTATTTTGATGAAGTCGGCTTCGAGCAAGTAAAGATATCTGTCAAAGCATCGAACGTTTCATTAATGGTCGAGGCTTATCGTCAACTCAGTATGGCTACAGACTACCCCCTACATCTCGGCGTGACAGAGGCTGGACCTCCACCGACAGGACTAATCAAATCTACTGCAGGTATAGCAAGCTTATTACTAGAGGGTATTGGAGACACCATAAGGTATTCACTGACGGCAGACCCAGTGCAAGAAGCCAAGGCCGGACGCCAACTCTTAGAGGCTTTAGGGTTGCGAGAGAGAAAAAATATAGACCTGATCGCATGTCCCAGTTGTGGGCGAGCAGAAATCGATGTATACGCTGTTGCGTCACAAGCCCAGACGGCTTTTGAGAATAAACAAATCCCGCTACAAATTGCTGTAATGGGTTGTGTCGTTAATGGACCTGGAGAAGCAAGAGATGCTGATCTTGGAATAGCTGCAGGTAATAAACGTGGCCACCTTTTCGTGAAAGGACAAAACGTAGCGGTCGTAAAAGAAGATGAAATGGTCGAGACTCTAGTCCAATGGGCTGAATTTATCACCGAGAATGGTTTTGAGGCTGCCCTTGCAAGGGCAGATATGGAAAAGGCTCAAAAGGAAGCCGAGAAAGACCGCAAAAAACTACTAGCTATCCAAGGTGAAGATGCTAACGAAGATGGTTCACGGGTTAATCTGATAAGAGAAATTTAGCATTCAAGCCAAAAGCTGATGTAACGATGATTCCAGCAAAAAAGAGCTATAATCCTATATGTCTTTAATCCAATGGAGCGAGGCGTGGGGTATCCCACGCCTTTTGTTTATCAGTCCTAGTTTTTGAAAGGAGAAGAATGGCAATAACGCAAAAAGTAAATGAAATAGTGGAAGCTCTTCTGCTACCTTTAGAATTTGAACTCTATGATATTGAACTAAATGGCGGCATTCTAAAAGTGACCATTAATTCAAAATCCGGAGTTAGTATCGATGAATTAGTGGATATTAATAGAAATATCTCGGCAGAACTTGATAAACAGGACCTGATACAAAATAAATACACGTTAGAAGTTTCAAGTCCCGGTCTGGAGCGCAAACTGCGAAAAAAAGATCATTACCTTGGTGCAATAAATGAACGCATCTCAGTAAAGCTCGGCTCACATGTTGAAGGAGAGCGCAGATATGAAGGAATGCTAGTCAAAATAAACAAAGAAATATTGACAATCGAAGACGATAAAGGCACGAAAGATGAAATTAATCTTAACGATGTTACATCAGCTAAGACCGTTTTTAAATGGGAGAAGAATCCCAAACCCGGCTCACGAAAAACTCACCTAGGTGTTTCATAGATAAGGAGAAATGATGAACGCAGAAATGAAAGAAGCTATAAATGCAATAGCAGCAGATAAGGGGATGCGACCTGAGGTTCTGTATGCAGTTCTAGCTGATGCTTTAGAATCAGCCTATAAAAAAATGCCTGGGGCACATGAATATGCGTGGGTGACCATAGATCCTGACACCATGGAATATCGGGTTATAGCTCAAGAGCTTGATGACGAAGGTGAACCATTCGGAGAAGAATTTGAGGTAACACCAGATAACTTTGGGAGAATAGCGGCCCTTGCATTTAAGCAAGTACTCGCTCAAGGTATCCGAGAGGAAGAGCGCGAACAGAAATACGAGGAATATGCAGGACGTGAAGGAGACATTGTTACAGGAATCATCCAACAAAGTGACAGTCGTTACACACTGTTAGACTTAGGACGCGTAGAAGCCCTTCTGCCTCGAGCCGAACAGGTCCCCAATGAAAGGCCTGATAGTAATACCAGGATCAAAGCCTATATTGTTGAAGTTCGTAAAACTGCTAAAGGTCCTCAAATAGTTGTAAGTAGAACACATCCAGGGCTTATAAAGCGATTATTCGAATTAGAGGTACCTGAGATTGCAGATGGAATAGTTGAAATTAAATCCTGCGCTCGAGAACCAGGTCACCGAACTAAAATAGCCGTCTGGTCAAATGACCCTAACGTAGACCCAGTTGGGGCTTGTGTAGGTGCAAGTGGAGCACGTGTACGAATGATTGTGAATGAGCTAAGAGGAGAAAAGATAGATATTGTTCCATTCTCAGAGGAACCNGANGAGTTTGTTTCNAAGGCTTTATCNCCAGCAAAGGTGCAAGAAGTTCGCATTGATATGGAAACAGGCACTGCAGANGTAATAGTCCCTGACTATCAACTTTCNCTNGCNATTGGTAAAGAGGGNCANAATGCAAGGCTATCTGCGCGACTTACNGGCTGGCGAATAGACATAAAGTCAGAAACGCAACAAGCNGAAGAAGACGCNTANNANANTGTTGANTGGGCTGAAGGAGAATGGNTAGANGATCCAGAAACNGGAGAACAAGTCTGGCAACCAGCTGAAGGAGGGCCAGCCNTCTCAGCAGAGGAGTGGGAAGCNANATCNGACNCTGAAGAAGATGCTGANNNAGCTNCNACTGANNCNGAATCNGGNTCAGAANCNGNAGNCGAAGAAGTGNCTCAANCNGATGAAACNATNGNTGANNAGCANGNNGAAGATANCGANNCTGNCNAANTNAATGATGANACTACCNCNGANAATGAAGAGGTNNTNNCCGACNNTGATGAAGNAAAGCTAGACTCANCAGAAGATGAANCTCTTCAAGAAACCTAAAAGATTNNTTAAGAGGATGGCGGATCAGTCTTAACANGCTAATCTGTACAATCGGGAAAACAGTAANGACAATGAGATCACAATGACCTTATAGGAGAAACGAGCNGCGGCTCGAGATAAAGAGAAGTAACNAAATTGCCAGCAAAAGTACGTGTTTACGANCTAGCCAGAGAACTAGACGTAACGAATAAGGAAATCATCGCTCTATGCGAGTCTTTAGGAATTGATGCTAAGAGTCATAGCTCCAGTCTTGTTGAGGCTCAAGCAGACAGAGTACGAAAGAAAGCAATAACTGATGGTATTGCTACGGAAAAGCCACAACAAAAGATAAAACCGAATTCTAAAACAGAAAAAGATTCAGGTGAAGAGAATCAGGGTAAATCTGAAAAAGCTGCTAAGGCAGTAAGTTCTAAGAAGCCGCCACCGAGTAAAAATCAGAAAACGGAAAGCGCACAAAAGGCTGAAGATGAGAGCGTTGTTAGCTCCAGAAAACCATCATCTAAGCCTGTTACAGGCCAGCCTTCAACAGATGATGTAACAGAGGGCAAACCAAAACCAAAAGAAACAAAAGTCACCTCAGGCCAGCGTGCGCCTAAGATGCCACCCGTTTCTGCATCAGGAAAGCCCATACCTCCTCCCCCCGGACCTATTTCAAAGTCGGGACGACCGATACCACCGCCCCCTGGTCTAGGCGGTCGAGGGCCTTCTCAAGACGCACAGCGTGGTGGTCCTAATATGCAAAGGCGCAGTAAAACTAGTTCAGGATCCTCTAAGAATGATAGTAGGCCATTTGGGGGACCAAGAGGAACAAGACCCGCAGGGGGACCTGTTGCTGATTTCTTTCCGAAACCGGGACAAGGAGGAAAGCCATCAACTGGAAAACCAGGTAGCGGGAGGCCAGGCGGACCTAACCAGCGTCCCCAAAGAAAAAAGAAAGGGAGAAGGCGGAGAAGGCAAGAAGAACTTCAGCCAATGGACACTCCGGCCTATACCCCTGATGATGCTCCGGTACCCGAGGGTGAAGTAGTCATTGAACGCGCATCATCCTCAATAGATGTAGCTCCAAAACTAAACCGAAAAACGGCAGACCTCGTTAGGTTTCTAATGGAGCAGGGGGAGATGGTTACGGCAACACAGTCGCTGACAGACGATATGATAGAGCTTTTTGCTGCTGAGATTGGCGCAGAGGTCCGACTAGTTGATCCTGGCGAAGAACAAGAGATTGAACTTCAAAAGAAATTAGAAAAAACCCAGATAAGTGATGACGGATCAATGCTCAGTCGACCGCCTGTCATTACAGTTATGGGACACGTAGACCATGGTAAGACGAAATTGCTTGATCAAATCAGGAAAGCAAACATTGTTGCCGGGGAAGCAGGGGGTATCACTCAACACATTGGTGCATATCAGGTCACTCTTGACGGGAATACTCTAACTTTCTTAGATACACCAGGCCATGCTGCTTTTACGGCCATGAGGGCAAGAGGAGCAGAAGCTACTGACATAGTTGTGCTAGTTGTTGCAGCAGATGATGGAGTTATGCCTCAGACTATAGAAGCAATTAGCCACGCTAAAGCAGCAGAAGTCCCGATAATTGTAGCTGTTAACAAAATAGATCTTGAGAGTGCGGATCCTCAAAGAGTCCTTGGTGAACTAGCAGAATATGAACTAGTTCCTGAAGCATGGGGTGGCGAAACGATTGTTGTCGAAATATCTGCTCTGGAAAACATAGGAGTAGATGATCTCTTAGAGAATCTTAATCTAATTGCTGAGGTTGAAGATTTTAAATCTTCACCTGAAGGCCGAGCCTCTGGAGTTGTTTTAGAATCCCACCTTGATATTGGNCGTGGACCTGTAGCCACAGTTTTAGTTCAGGAAGGAACGCTTTCTGTCGGNGACCCGATAGTAGCAGGACCCTCATGGGGAAGAGTGCGAGCCCTTGTTTCAGATACAGGAGAACAGGTAAAAGATGCAGGACCATCATGTCCAGTCCAAGTTTTGGGAATGTCGGACGTTGCAATTGCTGGTGACGAGTTTATTGTTGCCCCAGATGAACGAACAGCAAGAGATGTGGCCGCTACACGCGAACATTATCAGAGAGTCGCAACAATTGGAAGGGACTCTTCAGCAGGCTCCGGCGGTGGCCGTCTAGAAGATTTATTTAGCCAGATAAGCACTGGTGAGCAAGCAACGCTGAATTTAATACTTAAAGCTGACGTAAACGGTTCTCTTGAAGCTGTTAGAGAAAGCATTAAAAAATTAGAGAGAGACGAAGTCAAAGTATCGTTCGTTCATGCAGGGGTAGGGGCAATAACTGAAAATGATATTCAACTGGCCGCTACATCCAACTCCACAGTACTTGGATTTAACGTACGGCCAGACCGAAAAGCACGTGAAATGGCAGATCATGAACAAGTTGAAATTCGTAACTATGAAATTATCTACAAACTTCTCGAAGATATTGAATCAGCAATGGTAGGTATGCTTATGCCAGAGTTCGAAGAAATTGTAACTGGAGAAGCAGAAGTAAGAGAAATTTACAGGGTCCCACGGATAGGGGCTATCGCCGGGTGTTATGTTCTTGATGGCAAGATTACACGAGGCTCTAAAGTGCGATTTCTTCGAGAAGGTGCAATTATCTGGAAAGGTGAAATCTCCTCGCTAAGACGATTTAAGGATGATGTGCCTGAGGTGGCAGCGGGGTATGAGTGCGGCATCGGCCTTTCTGACTTCCAAGACCTAAAAGACGGAGATATTATCGAAACCTTTGATGAAAAGCAGATAGAAATCACTTAAGATAAAATTCATAAGTCACTACCGGAATGCCAAAACGAAGAACAAACCAAAAGAAAGATTACCAGCGAAGCGATCGCCTCAACGAATTGCTTCGTGAGGTTTTAGCTCAAGAACTTGAGCGTCTTAGTGATATGGATATGGGCCTCGTCAGTATTACTTCTGTCCAAGTGGACAACGAATTAACCAAAGCAAAGGTTTTCCTATCATCACTCGATGAGGAAGAGCAGTTACTAGAAAAGGTAAGTCGCCACAAAGGAAAATTTCGTAAGGCCATCGGGGATCAAGCAAGAATCAGGAGAGTTCCTGAACTTGAATTCTTTCTTGACCCATCAATCTCTGCGAGCACCAGGATTGATGAGATTCTGGCCGATATCCATTCAGCAGACAAGTCAAATAATCATGGCACAAATGATAGCTAAACACGGCTTCGCCATTATAGACAAAGAAGCCGGCTGGACGAGCCACGACGTTGTGGCTAAAGCAAGAGGTATTTTCGGAACGAAAAAAATTGGCCACTCAGGAACATTAGACCCTCCAGCTACTGGTGTTCTTATTCTGGGTTTAGGTAAAGCCACTAGGCTACTGAGATTTATAACTGATTTGCCCAAGGAATATGAAGCTACAATGGTAATCGGCGCCGAAACAAGCACCTTAGACGCAGAAGGGGAAGTTCTCAGGAGGACAAATAATAAACCCTCACTAAAGGAACTTCAAGCAATCTCAATGAATTTCATTGGGGTGATAAGCCAAATCCCGCCTATGGTTTCAGCGGTAAGAGTGCAAGGAAAACGACTTTACGAAATAGCGCGCGAAGGGAAAGAGATCACCCGCGAGCCAAGAAAAATCGAAATACACGAACTATCAGTATCTGATGGGCCCCAAAGTAATGTGTTCAAGATAAAAGTTAAATGCGGATCAGGAACTTATATACGTTCCCTTGTCTCAGATATTGCCCAACAAGCAGGATCTTTGGGCCATGTGGGAAGTCTACGAAGAACTGCAATCGGTTCTCACAACGAGATTGAAGCAGCGCAAGTTGAGAAAGCGGCAATCATTGAGCTAACGGAAGGCCTCAAAGACTACGAAATGATTCAAGTTAATGACACGATGCGAGATCGTATAAAAGTCGGGGCGGTAGTTAGAACTGAAGAGCTCTCTCCCGTACAGCCTCGCGGACCTTGGGCCATCGTGGATTTGGAACAAAATCTGCTAGCCATGTATGAAAACTTTAAATCCGATACGTTAAAACCAGCAGTTGTATTACCCCAGGAGAATTAGAAATGGGTTCCATCCAGATCATTAGCGATAATGAAGCGCTTCCCGAAAGCGTTGATCAAACAGTTGCTTCAATAGGAGTATTTGATGGAGTTCATAAAGGCCACCAAAAACTTCTGGGCCTGGTCAAAAGTAAATCGATATCAGACGCAATCCCCTCTGTTGTAATTACTTTTGATCAACACCCGACGGAAGTTACAAGTCCAGAAAATGCTCCCAAAGTACTTACCCCATTAGATAAAAAAATACTGTTACTAGATAAGTTAGGCATCGATTATGTGTATGTTCTTGCATTTAACGAAAGCAGAGCATTAACGCCCGCTGTAGAATTCATAAAGGAAATCTTTGTAGAAGCTATCAGGGCAAAAGCAATTTACGTCGGAGAGGATTTCAAATTCGGCTACAAAAGGTTTGGAAACGTCGATCTTCTTAAATCTGAGGGCCAAGCGTTGGGTATCGCAGTAAATGGGGTGGGCCTTTTCAATTCTGAGTCATCTAACGAAGAGCCCATCTCTTCAACTGCGATAAGGAAACATTTAAAAGATGGAGAGTTGACTCTTGCAAATGAAAAGTTAGGGAGACCGTATTCTATGTCGGGGAAGGTAGTTTCTGGTGATCAGCGTGGACGGACCATAGGTTTCCCGACAGCAAATATAGAAATTGATAAAAAAATAGCGTTGCCATCGGATGGGGTTTACGCTGCAACGTACTTGGGGAAAGATGGGGTCAAAGAAGTAGCTGCCGTTAATATAGGCAAACGGCCTACGTTCTCAGATGAAACGAAATCAATTGTTGAGGCACATCTTCTAGATTTTGAGGGCAACTTATACGGAGATGATGCCACTCTTATCCTTCATAAAAGAATTCGCTCTGAAAGAAAATTTTCTGGACTTGAAGAATTTCAGCTTCAGTTAGAAATTGACCTAACTGAAATAAGGGAATTATTGACCTAATCACCTACTAACAAGTTGGGTTTTCTAACAGGCAAGGTAACCTTTTTTATGTCACAAAAGTGATATTTTGCTTGATTGAGCGGTAACCGCCATGAAGGCAGGGTCAGATACCCAAAGGAAATAAATGGCAGAAAACCTCAAACCTAAAAATGAAACTATTCAGGAGCACAGACTTCATGACTCTGATACAGGGTCCCCTGAAGTCCAAATAGCATTACTAACTGACAGAATCGATCACCTGACTGATCATCTCAAATCGCATAAAAAGGATCATCACAGTCGAAGGGGACTCTTGATGCTCGTCGGTCGACGACGAAGAATGCTTGACTACGTCAAGGATAATGATATTGAACGCTATAGAAATATCATTGCAAAATTAGGATTGCGACGTTAAAGCTAACCTTTGGTGTAGAATTTAAGAAACCAAATAAGGTAACTGAAAACCAACATCGAAAAGATTGGCTGCCAGTTGAAAGCGCCTAATAACTTGGACGCCTTCAACTGGGAAGCTGAACTCCGATGTTGATGTCCATAGGATCGTCCTTGGGCGAAATAAAACGAGGAATAACCTCAAAAGGAGTTAAACATGGCTGATGCCATAACAGTCAGTGGTGCAATCGGCGCTGACGATAAAATAATGAAACTTGAAACTGGAGTACTAGCCAGCCTAGCTAATGGGGCAGTAGTCGTCAGTGTAGGGAAAACAACAGTGCTCGTTACTGCTACAGCAAACAAGAGTGCTAAGCCAGGAACGGATTTCTTTCCGCTCACTGTAGATTTTGAAGAAAGAAGCTATGCGGCAGGTAAGATACCCGGTTCTTTTTTTCGTCGTGAAGGCAGAGCAAGTGAATCAGCAATTCTGGCTTGTCGACTTACGGACCGTCCGTTGCGTCCCCTCTTCCCTGAGGGATTCCGCAACGACGTTCACATAGTAGCCACAATTCTAGGAGCTGACCAAGAAAACCCATATGATGTCCCATCAATAAATGCTGCATCTGCAGCATTGTGTATCTCTGATATTCCTTTTCAGGGACCTCTTGGTTGTGTCAGGATAGCCTTCGATCAAGATGGCGAATGGATTTCTCATCCAACCTACGAAGAAGGAGAACTTTCAACATTTGAGATGGTTGTGGCAGGAAGGCTACTCGAAAAAGGTGATGTGGCTGTCATGATGGTTGAAGCCGGCGGCACAGAGAACGCTTGGAGCTACTACGAAACGGGAGCACCAAAAGTAGATGAGAAAGTCCTAGCAGCCGGACTTGAATTTGCAAAGGAGCCAATCAAACTAGCTATTGCGCTTCAGGAAAAATTGATTGAAAGCAGCGGAGAAATTTCCAAGATGGAAGTCACTCTTGCAGTAGATTACTCTCAAGAAATCATGGAAGCTGTCAAAGAAGCAGGCTCTGGATCATTGGCAGAAAGTCAAAAGATCGCTGATAAAGCGCAGCGTGCCGAAGCAGAGTCTCAAGCAGCTTCTAAGATACTGGACGATGTCCTAAAGCGTTTTGATGAAGAGGACAATGCTGAAACTCAAATTAAAGCAGCGATTCGATCGTTGACAAAAGAACTTGTGCGAAAGCGAATTGTTGAGGAAGGCCTGAGAATTGATGGAAGAACTCCAGTAGACCTTCGAAAGCTCTCCTCTGATGTTGGTATTCTTCCAACAGCACACGGTTCAGGATTGTTCCAGCGTGGGGAAACTCAGGTACTAAACATAACGACATTGGGGACCAAACGAATGGATCAAATGATTGATGGAATTGACCCAATAACGCGGAAGCGATACATGCATCACTACAATTTCCCTCCATTCTCTACAGGGGAACCAGGATTCATGAGAGGGCCAAAACGGCGGGAAATAGGACACGGAGCACTAGCTGAACGAGCGTTACTTCCTGTAATTCCTAGCGAAGAAGAATGGCCATATACACTCCGGCTAGTTTCAGATGTCATGTCATCTAACGGATCAACATCGATGGCATCAGTTTGCTCATCAACGCTTTCCTTAATGGATGCTGGAGTTCCCATCAAAGCCCCTGTCGCAGGTATAGCTATGGGACTTGTCTTTGCCGAAGGGAAATATATAACGCTTACAGATATTCTCGGGGCTGAAGACGCCTTTGGTGATATGGACTTTAAAGTAGCCGGAACTTCTGATGTGATAACAGCACTTCAACTTGATACAAAAATAGAAGGAATTCCAGCGGATGTGCTTTCTTCGGCACTAAATCAGGCAAAGGACGCGCGTATGGAGATCCTAAGCGTTATGAACGCAGCTATTGCAGAACCTAGAGATGACGTGCGAGATGTGGCTCCAAAAATAATTAGCTTTGAAATCCCAATGGATAAAATAGGTGAGGTTATCGGCCCCAAAGGGAAAGTCATAAACGCCATCCAACAAGAGACGGGAGCTGAAGTCATCGTTGACGATGATGGAGTCATGGGATCTGTTTCTATCGCAGGAACTGATCGAGATGCTGTTTATGAGGCTCAAAGGCAAATTAATTTGATATTAGATCCACCTACGGCTGATGTCGGGGGGGTCTATGATGGGAAAGTTGTCAACATTACTAACTTCGGGGCTTTCGTTAACATTCTGCCGGGAAGAGATGGCCTGCTCCATATTTCTAAAATAGGTGGAGGAAAAAGAATAAAGCGAGTAGAAGACGTCCTAGATCTGGGTCAAGAAATTGAAGTCAAGGTTGAAGATATAGATCCAAATGGGAAAATAAGCCTCGTTCTCACCGGTGAAGTCCAGCACAATGAGGACTCTAACGAGGATCAAAAAAATCCTAAAGAGGAGACTTCCGTTAAAAAGGAATCACAAAAGCCTTCAAGTTTCGAAGACGAATTCGAAGAAAGCTTAGCTGAGGAGCTCGGGGAACTGGGTCCTGAAGCTATCGGCGGAAATCAGCAACGGAACAGAAACCGTAAAGGGAAAGGCCGCGGTGGCAGAAAATAGAACCTGCCCTACTCTTCTTGCTAAATAAAAGCTAATGTGTCGCCGGCATGGCAATATTGGGTTATGGAAAATTTAAATGTAGGTGTGTTCGGTGCAGCAGGCAAGATGGGTGCTACAACCTGTCAAGCGATTAATAACGACGATTCCATGAATCTCCGCTTAGGAGTAGATGTCAATCAAGCTGGGACATTAATCCCAAGCACTTCACTTCAAATAGAGGAAACTGTGCAGAATTTGGAGGGCATTGACGTAATTATCGACTTTACTGTGGCAGAAGCCGCTATGGAAAACCTAAAACATGCAGCACAAGCTGGCGTCCATGCTGTAGTAGGAACGAGTGGAATCAATGACGTCCATCTCTCTGAACTGACTAGGATATTTACTAACAGTAATTGCATAGTGGTTCCAAACTTTTCTATCAGCGCAATACTTCTAATGCACCTTTCCGAAATCGCTACCCCTTACTTCTCTACTATCGAAATAATAGAATTTCACCATAACAATAAGGTTGACGCTCCTTCAGGAACCGCTCTGGCGACAGCAGAAAAAATTTCTCAGAACATAACTGAAGATTTGCGTGATCCAACTACTGATTTAACGTTAGAGGGTGCAAGAGGAGCTAAAGCACAGGGGAATATCCCTATTCATAGTGTCAGAATGGAAGGAATGCTTGCCCACCAAGAGGTCATTTT
>PATL01000026.1 GCA_002713605.1 bacterium | reverse complement strand
TCATTGGAGTTTCGGTAGCTTGTAGCGAGCATAAGGGCTGTGTCATTTGCTTCACTACCTGATGTCGTGAAGAAGACGCGTGCATCGGGGATTCCCGATGCTGCTCCTATTTCTTCCGCCAATTCAATCATGGGTTCACTTAAGTACAGCGTGCTTGTGTGGAGAACTTTTGAAGCCTGAGATTGGATTGCTTCCGTTACGGCTGGATTGTTGTGACCAATCATTGTTGTGAGAACACCACCAAAGAAGTCAAGATACTGATTGCCTTCTACATCCCACACATAGCTTCCTTCTCCCCTATCGATTGATATGGGTGAGGTGTATAAGGGATTCAAATAGGGGGCCAAAATGGCCTTATACCTGTGATGTAGTGAATCGTTTGTTGTCATTGTAATTCCGGATTCCTTTATATGAGGATATTGTCGGCATGGGGTTTTACATTGATTATGCCAGAAGTTTTAGACTACTTTCCTAGTTTAGCTTCTATCCATTCTGCTATTCCGTCTTGGTCAACAGAGCCTATGACATGATCCGCAACAGTTTTCACTCTCTGAGATGATTGACCCATAGCCAAACCTGTTCCCGCCCAACTCAACATTTGAAGATCATTCATGCCATCACCGAAAACAATTACAGCTTCTTTCTCTATTTGTAGATGACCTGACAACCAAGCAAGACATGTCCCTTTCCCGCTACCCGCAGGAACAATCTCAATCATAGGCAGACCGGAATAGGCAACGTCTACACGTCGGTCATTGATGGTCTCGCTTATAGTGACAAACAACTCATCTAACTTATTGACGTAACTAGGGTGGTAGATCAAGAGATCGCGAACATTGACGGTTAAAGCATCCATGATGTCATTTACGATTCTGTCAGGCGCTATTTCAATTCCAGGCACCAAGCCATCAATAACTTTTGGCTCTGCATATAGTTCCCTTCCTACCCCTGCCCCGATTGAAACCCCAGACACTGATCTACGAATGGTTTTTACTAAATTCGCTACGAGATCCTCCGGAATTTCCTCGGTGTATAAGCATCGGCCAGCTCGGTCATAGGCTTCCAATCCATTTGTACAAATCGCGTACTCTATTTCAGGAATAGCTTCCATTACCAGATCAAGTTCGCTCCAACTTCGACCAGTAGCCAAAGCGATCGTTGCTCCTTGAGCCGAAGCAGATGCTATAGCGGCAGTAGTTCGTTTGGTTAGCTCCCCATAGCTATTAAGAAGAGTTCCGTCGACATCAAAAGCGAAAAGTGAATTTTTAAAAATCATATTAATATCCAGCTTTCATCTGAGATCTGGAGGAATCATTTCTCCATGTGCTTGTATCATTTCATCAACCAGCGACCAGATTTGTTCGAGGCTTAGTTCAGCTGATGTTCGTGGATCTAACATAGCCGCATGGTAGATATGATCTTTATTCTTTTCTAGAACAGCTCGGACAGTTAAGGACTGAACATTTATGTTTGTTTGGATGAGTGCCGCTATGTGCGGAGGGAGTTTACCTATCTTCTGAGGATGTATCCCCGAGCCATTCACTACACACGGTACTTCAACACACGCCTCGCGAGGAAGGTTTGTGATGAGGCCCGTATTCATGACATTCCCGTTGAAAGTGCGTTCTTGCCCTGTCTCCATACTGTGAATAATCCCTGCACCATATTCTTTGCTTTTTCGCGGTTCAAATTTCGTATCGAGATTTTCAAGTTTGTCTCGAAGCGCATCCCATTCTGCTATTTGCTCCTCGCATCGTCTCGGGTACTCATCAAGGGGTATTGAGAATTCATCAAGAAGATCCTCTCGCCCACTTTTTATAAACCATGGAACATACTCTGCAAAATGCTCACTTGATTCCGTGACGAAGAATCCCGTACGTCGAAATACCTCATATCGCACAGCATCGGACAAGGCGACAGTTTTTGAAACTTTCCTGAGAGGGATTAAACCCTTAGCCCGCTCCCGCAATTGAGGGTACAGGTCAATATTTCCCAACTCCTCCACTTTTTCAAGTTTCAGAAAGAACGACATGTGATTTATCCCTGCGGCTACATAATCTAAATCTGTCTCTGAAATTTCTAGATCGCGAGAGAGTTGTGCAGCTGTGTGCTGAACACTATGACATAAACCAATAGCCTGTATTTTCGATAAATCAGCAATAGCCCAACAGAGCATAGCCATTGGGTTTACATAATTCAGCAATAAAGCATCGGGGCAGAGAACCTCCATTTCTTTAACTACTTGTAACATCACCGGAATAGTTCGAATGGCTCGCATGATGCCACCTATTCCGAGTGTGTCTCCGATAGTTTGACGCAATCCGTATCGCTTGGGAATCTCAAAGTCGATTACTGTAGAGGGCTTATAACCGCCGATTTGGAACATAGTAATGACATAGTCAGCTTCATCAAGAGCCTCCCTGAGGTGCAATGAAGTTGAGATAACCGCTTTAGCATTGAGTTGCGCTTGAATGCTGTTAGCAACCAGGGTAGTTGTTTGTAAACGATCCTCATCTATGTCATACAGCATGATTTCGGAGTGACTTAAGTCAGGCAGAGAGAGAATGTCTGTAAGGAGATTCTGAGCGAATACCGTACTGCCTGCCCCAACAAAAACTATTTTAGACACCAACTTAATGTAGACGAAATAGGGTTATATGAAGAATTCCTCACTTCGTCATTTCATTTCTGACGTTAATGCTGAAGAATAGAGGTGTGAACGAACCTAACTTTGATCAAATCAAAAGGACCTCGGATGGCTTCCAAAGCCGGTTTGGTGCTGCTCCAGACATAATTGTGCGTTGCCCTGGGAGAGTAAATCTGATTGGCGAACACACAGATTACAACGACGGTTTTGTTCTTCCGATAGCGCTACCCTTTGAAACTGTGATCGCTGCGTCTTCGTCAGAAGATAGCCAAATAAACCTTATTTCTGAGGGATTTGGGTCAGCACATTTCTCTCTTGAGGATAACCCTATGCACACATCAGGTTGGGGTAGATACGTGCACGGCATGGGATCTCTTATAACGGGGTCATTGGGTTGGAATGGATATATTTCTTCTTCCATCCCTATGGGAGCGAACTTATCATCCTCAGCGGCCTTGGAAATCGCAGCAGGAATGGTATTCAAACACCTTGGAGCATTAGAAATAACACTAGGAGAAATTGCTTTGATTGGGCAGCGTGTAGAGAATGAATTCATAGGCGTGCGTTCTGGAATAATGGATCAAATAGCATGTGCACTGTCACAACGTGGCAAAGCGTTACTGCTTGATTGTCTTACCTTGCAAACGTCAATGATTTCTATCCCTGAAGATACATCAGTGGTGATTATGGATACCGGCACAAGAAGGGAGTTAAGGTCCTCTGAATATAACAAGAGAAGGGAAAGTTGCGAATCTGCAGCTTTAAATCTCGCAATACCATCGCTTCGCGATGCATCAATTGAAGACATCACAAAGCTAACTAATCAAACACTTAAGCGGAGAGCTCGACATGTAGTTAGCGAAAATGAGCGTGTCCTCAAAGTAGTCGAGGCATTTTCTACAGGTCATTCATTAACCGCTGGACGACTCTTCAGTGAAAGTCATTTGAGCTTACGGAATGACTATGAAGTTTCTGGGCCTGCTTTAGACAGAATTGTGGAGGTGGCTTTGGGGACCCCAGGTTGTTTCGGGGCACGAATGACTGGTGGCGGGTTTGCAGGCTCAGCAGTAGCAATGGTTGCTAGAGATCAGGTAGAGCAGTTCTGTAATTTTGTTACCAATAATTTTGAATGCCCTGAAAGTCAACCAGCACTTGCCCCAACAAGGGTTTACCCTGTTGAGGCTTTCGCAGGTGTTTCACTTCTTTAAAGACTTACTGGAGTAGTTCTAGTCCGTTTACATAACCTTCGGGACCGATAACATCTGGCGGCAATGAGGTTCCGTCAGAGTAACCTATTTCCACGAATAGGGCTTCACCCTGACAAAGTGACTGAAGCCCTACATTCGCATAGACGCACGACCAGCCAAATGACCCAACACGCCCTCGAACGGACCCATCATCCATTGTGTTAATAATATTTTGAGGATCCGAGAGATTCTCATAACCGATCTCTTCATAGAGGTCATGAATATCGAGCATAGTTACCCACCCAAGTCCAGTAAATGAGGCATCCGGAGCTTCGGGTGCGTAGCTTTCTAGTAATCCATCTCGTGAATCGAATTCGTCAAGCACCTCACTTGGAGCCCATACATCACGTGCTTGATAGCCTCCCCTGTGGATGTAGCCACCTACCATTAATTCACCGACCTCAGCGTAAATATCGTCTGAATCGCAAGTTGCACTATAGAACATATTCTCAGCGGGTATGCCTAATTGATTCGCTGCCCTTATAACAGGAACACATTCATTTCCTGCGGCAAGGAGCATGACAAGATCTGCATCAGCTGCAGCTGCCTGACTTACAGGAGGGATCGCATCGGTTAAAGGAATCGGAACATCGATAGCTTCATATTCAATTCCACGTGCATCAAAAATTGGAACTAGACCTGAATCAAGTGCAGCAGTGGCTGCAGGATTTTGATTCACGAGAACGACTACCTTTTTTACTCCCAAATCTTCCGCAACGAAACGGGCAGCAGCAGAGTACACCTGTACGCTTCCGCCGTTGAAGAATCGGGCATTCGGCTGGTTATAGTCCCCTGCAAATAAAGGCAAGCCACCAATAACTGGGGTGTCGCCCATAGTTCCATAAAAATC
Organism: bacterium; assembly: GCA_002713605.1. The sequence goes on along the minus strand of PATL01000026.1, from coordinate 9,472 downwards.
AAATGCAACCGTCCAAATATTCACACCGTTTATTACCGATACAAGGTCACTTGTAGCAAGGTCCTGTGCGCACTCTTGCGCAGCAGGCACACTATTTTGAAGACACGTAACGAGCTCAACAGGGTGACCTTCAATTCCACCTAATTCAGCATTGATATAATTAACGGCTCCTTCAATACCCAGCCTTAACTCTGGGAAGGACCCGACAGGGTCATTCTCTTGATTCATTAAACCTATTCGAACTGGAGATAGTGAGTAGTCTGCTTCAACCGGTTCATCGACGTCAGTTCCCTCATCACCAATATCAGAAAGTTCCATGATTTCTTCAGGAGACAATTCCGCTATGCAGGCTATGCTTGCTGCTTCAGCAGCTTCGTCAGTTTGGCTCTCTTCGCTTGTAATATCTTCAAGGATTTCCTCGTACGTGAGCCCTTCTGATTCGGCAACAGAGTCAACTATGCATGCAACATAATCCTCATTATCAAGACCAGCGACCACGCTGATGATACCTATAAGAGTTTCGCGTGCATCAGTCCCATCAGAGTCTTCACCTACTGATGAAGTCTCTTCTTGTGAGTTACTACCAGATGATACTGAAGCCTCTTCCGAAGAGCTCTGTGAGCTTTCATTATCAGATGCGCTGTCTGACCCACCACANGCAGNCACAATCANTACNAAAANTGCNAANNNNGCNATTAGTGNTTTTNTCATTTTNCCCCCTAGNCNGCNTTTNGCNANNCCTNTTCTTTCATNTGTTTNGATNTAGCCTGNCGTTTCGCNTGNTTATCCCGAGCGACCTTTCCTGCTATCCCNTCNGTATTTANAATNGCGGTCAGTATTAAACCAACCCCTCCNACTANNTTAGCGTAAGTTCCTATGCTGTCGCCAGAAAAGCCTTTCGCAATTAAAGCTACCGCTAATCCTCCAGGCGCTATAACCCCTGCTACCAAACCCCCACTAACTGAACCTATCCCACCTAAATAGGCAAATGCTAACAACACAAGACTTGCAAATACGCTGAAAGATTCACCACTAATCTGCCCTCGAAGGTACGCCATCATCGCTCCACCTAGTCCAGCTAGGAATGATGAAAACGCAAATGCCTGCAACTTGACTGCAGCACCATTGATGCCACATGCTGCGGCAGCTCTCTCATTGGCACGTATAGCAAGAAAACGAAGTCCAGTTCCAGATCTTCGGATATTGACAACGAATAGAGAGCATAAGACAGTCACTACAAGCAGCATTANGCCGTATTCCCAACGATTGAAATCAGTACCAACATTGGCTGCAAGGTTAACGCCAAATAAATCAGGGGNTTCAATNGGCAATGCACCTGTATTCCCGATAAACCATCTATTCGTGAATAAAATAGTGCCCAATGCCACTCCAAGCGCCATGGTAACAACGGCAAGCTGGATACCTCGGATCCTGAGAGCTGGGACACCAACAATGAGGCCAAGGAGAGTTGCCCCAATAGCAGCGATTACAGGGGAGATCGGAAAGGGAATACCAGTTTCTAAAGCTATTTTCCCAAGAATGAATCCAGCTATTCCTGCAAAAACGGCTTGAGCCAAAGACACCTGCCCAACAAAACCAGTAAGAACAACAATGGACAGCACAATAATCGTGGATGTCAGTGACTCATACAAACTCAGGCGGAGTGCCCTANCGAAAAAGAAAATACCAATTAGTGCTAAACAACTTANNATTACTGTTGCCGGAAAAACGTTCCGAGGTCTGGGGGCAAACGCTAATTTCACATCGACTAAATTTGCACGTGTCGGGAGACTCTTTCCGCGAAAGAACAAAATTGCAACAATCACGACAAAGGGTAGGACATCGCGCATTCCTGTTCGAGCGAAATCTGGCCACCAAGATTTAATCTGTAGAAGAGACAGTTCTGAACGGACCATTCCCAAAGCTAGACATGNTGCAGCCGTGACCCAGAAGGATCGTAGAGCTCCAACCAAGGCACCAGCCAATGCAGGAACAACTAAAAGTGTGTAATTGACTGTGTTCACACCATTTGATAGGGATGCAGCCAAAATNCCGAATACTGCNGCCACCATAGAAGCAAGCATCCAATTTCCCGCAGCGAGGACATTCGGGGAGAACCCAAGTAAAGTCGCACCTTTCTCCTCTTCCGCTGCGGCTCTTGTAGCTAACCCAAAATTCGTAGCCTTGTACAAAATAGTTAAGACTAACGCTGTCAGAATAACAATGCCTGCAAGCCAGAAGCGGTCTTGAGGAATACGTGTACCAAGTAAGTTCACAGTATCGGTTGGGAGAATCGCTCTGACAGTCTCATTTGCTGTTCCGAACCGAAGAAGAACAAGCGANTGAAGGAGAATNAATACACCGACTGTAGCAACAACTTTCGCTAGTANCGGCGCTCCTCGGAGTGGTCGAAAAACTAGTAAGTGGATAAGCAGTCCAAGCACTGCCGCCATAAGAAGTGCAATTAGAAACGCAGGCCAAAATGCTGCTAATTCCCCTTTCTCAGGTGTTCCAAGCATATTTATCCTATCNTTTCCGAGGACAGAGATCGGAAATACGAAATCGCCAGTGTCACGCAATTCATCGTAGATGTAGGTTGAGTACATCATCATTGCTCCGTGAGCGAAATTCAATACCCCTGATCCCTGATAGGCTAGGACCANGCCAAGCGCTACTCCGGCAATCACTGCGCCATCACCTAGGCCTGTCAATAAATTCTGAAGATAAATCTCCACAAAAATGTCCCCTCGGTGATTATATAACTGTGCTGAGTGCCTAAATGGCAAAGCATTTAGATTTGTGCCACAGTATCATTAAGCATCACTAATTACCTAAACGGTGCGCAGGGGGAAGCATGGCAACAACAGAAATACCTAATTCTGACACAACTGAGGACAAGCCCTGGCATCTTTCAGGAAATAATGCTCCGGTTTTTGATGAGATCACAGTAACTGATTTAGAGGTTAAAGGATCAATTCCTAATGAGTTACAGGGTCGCTATTTCCGGAATGGAGCTAACCCCCAATCGGGCACATCTGATCATTGGTTTGTTGGAGATGGAATGGTCCACGGTGTCGAACTTTCTGATGGAAAGGCGAACTGGTACAGGAACAGATACGTTCGTACTCCAATGTTTGATAACCCTGACAAAGATCGTATGGAACTGTATTTGGATATGGAAAAAGGGGGATTCAACTTCGAAGTTAGCGTAGCAAATACAAGTATCCTTGGTCACGGCGGAAATATCTACGCCCTCGAAGAAGGCTCCTTCCCCTACCAGTTGAGCAAAGATTTAGAAACTGTTGGCTATCACGACTACGNCGGGAAACTTACTACAGCGATGACGGCTCACCCTAAGGTATGTGGCGAAACCGGTGAATTACTCATGTTCGGCTATAGCTCACTACCTCCATACCTCACATATCACCGGATAAGCCCAGATGGGAAATTATTGCAAAGCGAGGAAATCACTGTTGGGGGACCAACAATGATGCATGATTTCACCGTCACTCGAAATCACTCAATCTTTCTCGACCTGCCTGCGGTTTTTGATATGGAAGAAGCGATGCGTGGCGGTATGCCAATTAAATGGAGTGACGACTATCCATCAAGGTTTGGCGTTATGCCACGTGCTGGAAAAGACTCTGAGGTGAAGTGGTTTGATGTTAATCCTTGTTACGTCTTTCACACTCTTAATTCATATGAAGAGGGTGACGAGATAATCGTCAATGGCTGTAGATTGCGAGAAATTTGGAGAAATTCATCGGATATCGCCGTTCCAGATGATCCGAATCCAGAAGATGCTCCCATGATGTGGGAATGGCGTCTCAATATGAAAACAGGCATCGTGTCTGAACGGCAGATTGATGACAAAGGTAGCGAATTTCCTCAGATCCCTGACAGTCTTGTTGGTCTTAAGAATCGCTACGGTTACTGCCTATCTATGGGAGATGAAGGTATTACTGGCGTTGACCAAGGTGGCGCGACAATTAAATATGACTTATCCAATGGAGGAACTTCACAGCTACACAGTTATCCAGCAGGACACTTCCCAGGTGAACCATCCTTCGTACCTGCGCAGGGAGCAACCAACGAAGACGATGGATACCTTATGACATTTGTCTATGCCGGAGATACGAATACTTCCTACCTTGCTATTCTTGATGCAAGTAACGTTTCAGCAGATCCAATAGCAGAGATCCATATACCCCAAAGGGTTCCAACAGGTTTCCATGGAACTTGGATTAGCGANAGCTAAGTAAGGAACTATCTAGTTAGCAATGAATCTTTCTGCCATTGCGTGCCAGTGGCGTATCTTAACCTCTTGATATTTCGTAAGCGTTAATCCATCAGCTTTAAACGTCTCTAACCCTTTTTGTACTTTGGGTAAGTTAAAGCTGTCTTGGTGAAAGACTCTGGCTAGGTTCCCGATTACAGGTATTAATTCTGTCCATTCTTGATCTATCCCNAGNTCAATGTATTCAGCAGGAGCAGGCCTCTCGTCACCTTCAAAATCTTCTGTATAAATGCATTCCATAAGACACTCATCAACTTTTGTCCCTACCGGACGAAATCGATAATTGATCCTATTAAAAGCCCCCCATGGATGGAAATTCGGAAATAACGTGAAATACATACTGTCATTGATTTCAGCATCACAATACTCATCAACATTAGGAACTGCAGACCGAAGTCTTTCTCGTGCAACTTGAGCCGCAAAAGCCCTAGCTGTCATTCCTTCGGGAATTTTCGCCATTGGTTCCTCATCGAGTCTTCTATCAGTGATTGCATCAAAGATTTCTTGTTCTGTTGGGTCCCATTGAAGATGAGGGCTTGGCGTTCCGTTCGGGGTAATTGCGCGGGAGAAGTTTCCAAAGACATCGTATTGACTGTTGCAATCTCCGGTTCCAGTCAGGATTTGAGGATGAGTAGCAATTACATGAAAGGCTTCCATGAATGCTTCTTGAGCTACTTTCCAGTTCACAGGGTATCGCTTCGCAACATGTGCAGAGACGAATTTCTTATGCGGCGCCCACTTTTCAAAATGCATGGGGAGGTCACCTATATATTCATTGAAATCTTGGCAATCAGGGTCCATATTGATGAACACCCAACCTTCCCATGTCGCTACTTTCACTTCAGGAAGTGAGAAGTTCTCTGGTTGCACTTGAGGGAAATCCCAAGCTGTTGTTAAGTTCTCAAGCGTTCCATCAAGGTGCCATGCAAGAGCGTGGAAAGGGCAACGAATCACTTCGCCTGCGTGGCCGCTACATTCTCGAAGCTGACGGCCTCTGTGAAGNCATGCGTTATAGAAGGCTTTTATTTCGTTTGGCGCTGATCGGACAACAAGGATTGAGGTACCGACGATGTCATAAACGTAGGTATCCCCCACATTCGGTATATGTTCTTCTCGGCATGCCATTTGCCACGCCTTCTTCCATATCTTCTCAACTTCCAGATCAAAGAATTCTTGGGAAAGATAGCGCTCAACTGGGATGTTCATGGTTCCGAAATCTACGTCGCTTGTAAGGCGAAGCATGGGATTTACTTCGTGTGTATCATGATCCANTAGTTGTTGGTAAGTCAGGTCTTTTGATTGTGATTCTGCAAGTGTCATGACATTTTCCTTGTTCTATTTTCCGTATCTCGAAACCGGTTTTCGCCTCGCTCGCTTCCTAACCAGCCACATAAATGTGCATCGGCTGCTTTGAGCTCACCTGAAATCCATTGTCCGCCGAAGGTGAAGGCGCCGGAACCAGCATTGCCAGTGACGATGACGCTTTGGCCATCATCGCTGACTTCATAGATTTCATCTGTTATCGGATGTTTAATACCGCGCACTTTTCCCCTTTTATTAATATTACACTTTTGCGATAGCAGACACTATTTAAGCTGCTGTAAGACCACCGTCAACCGAAAGTATTGAACCGGTACAACGAGCTGCCTCGTCAGAAGCCATCCAGCAGATGGCGTTTGCTGCTGATTCCGGTTCGGCCATTCCTCTAAAACCGGTGTAAGTCTGCATTAACGAGTAATCAATTCCTTCAGGAACATGATAATTCTCTGTCATTCCTGTATTCATCCCGCCAGGAGCGATGGCGTTAATCCTTAAATCGGTTTTGATATATTCCATTGCCAACGCTCGCGTCATATTAATGACAGCTCCCTTTGCAGCACAATAGGGAACCGTATACGCCTGACCCATAAAACCAGCATTCGATGCGACGTTCACAATATTTCCGCTTGTTTCTAGGAGATGAGGAATAGCCGCCTGCGTGATCCAAAACATTCCATCTAAATTAACTCCCATAATGAGTCTCCAGGTTGCTTCATCAACATCTGTGACATGGTGAGATTTAACAACGCCTGCAACGTTTGCGACAATGTCGAGTTTGCCAAAGGTTGCCACACACTCCGCAACTGCAGCTTTCGATGCTTCGCGATCGCTAATATCGCAAACAACAGGTCTAAAATCTGCTCCGAGCTCCTGTCCAACCAAACCTAAACCTTCCTTGTTGATATCAATTCCAAAAACTTTTGCGCCTTCATCAACCATTTGGCGCGCAGTTGCCCTCCCAACACCAGACGCTGCTCCTGTCACAAGTGCAACTTTTCCTTCAAACTTGGTCACTGTTCCTCCAAATACTTTTAGCGCACCTACTTTAACCCGAATAGTGGCTTTAGGAAATACCGACCATGTGGGTCATTTCTTAGCCTGCCTGTTGTGAGGTTTGCATTGGTGCTGAGTTTAAGCGAAGCTACTCAATAGATTAACAAGGAGCGACTGTGACGATAATACATAAAAGCCCATTGCCCGATGTAGAGATTGCTGATGTTTCAATAACTGACTATGTGTTGAGAAAAGCTGATGAATTACCGAACAAACCTGCTTTCATTGATGGCGGAACTGGAAGAGTGATTACGTTTTCTGAACTGAAGGACCAAGTTCGACGATTTGCTGGTGGGCTTGCGAATAGAGGTTTTGGAGTCGGGTCAACGTTGGCATTGGTAGCTCCAAATATCCCTGAATATGCCGTCGTTTTCCATGGATGTGGTGTTGCTGGCGGAACCGTAACTACGGTGAACCCAACATATGGTGCGGAGGAAGTCCGGTTCCAATTACTTGATGCCTCCGCTACCATCCTCGTTACCATCGAGGCAGCAATGCCCATTGCCCTTGAAGCTATCGAGGGTACTGACGTGCAGGAAATTATCGTCATAGGTGAGCATTCGAACGCTACTTCACTCTCGGAAGTCCTTACAGCCGAACCCATTGACCAAGTTGAAGTTGATATTGCCAATCACCATGTTGTCCTTCCCTACTCTTCAGGAACGACTGGACTGCCAAAAGGAGTAATGCTTACTCATCGAAACCTTGTTGCGAATCTATGCCAATGCGAATCAGCGATTCCGTATGATGAGGATTCATCAGGTTTAGCTGTTCTTCCCTTTTTTCACATCTACGGAATGCAAGTCTTGATGAATGGATTGCTGGCAAATGGTTGCACTGTCATTTCAATGCCTCGATTTGACCTCGTGCAAGCACTTGAACTGATTCAAGAGCATAAGATCACTCATTTTTTTGCTGTTCCACCTATGATTCTAGCTCTCGCAAAGCAACCCATCATTGATAATTTCGATCTGTCCTCACTTGAAATGGTGATGTCAGGAGCAGCTCCTCTTGGCGCCGAACTATCAGAGGAAGCAGCAACACGTATTCAATGCGATGTGATTCAAGGCTACGGAATGACAGAACTGAGTCCTGTCTCTCATATGACCCCACCAGGACAATACCGGCCAGGTTCTGTAGGGGTCACGGTACCTAACTCAGAATGCCGAATCGTTGACCCAGAAACAGGTCAAGATAAAGGTGTCGGTGAGGAAGGAGAGCTTTGGGTAAGAGGACCGATGGTTATGGCTGGCTACCTTAATAACCCTGAGGCAACCGAAGAGACAATTGATGGTGATGGGTGGCTTCATACAGGTGATGTCGCAGTGATTGATGAATTTGAACATATCTATATTGTTGATCGCGTGAAAGAACTGATTAAGTACAAGGGCTTCCAGGTTCCTCCTGCAGAATTAGAAGCACTTATCATCTCTCATCCCTCTGTAGCAGACGTGGCTGTTATCGGGATTCCAGATGATGAGGCGGGCGAGTTACCGAAAGCCTTTGTGACGCTTAAACCTGAGATGGAAGCCACTGAAACAGAAATACAGGATTTTGTCGCAGATAAAGTAGCCACTTACAAACAAATTCACTTAGTTGAATTTATTGATGAAATTCCTAAATCTGCCAGTGGCAAAATCCTGCGTCGGTTCCTCCGAGACCAAAGTTAAATCGTGGGAAAAACATGCGTTGTCACGGGTGCTAATTCAGGGATAGGCCGCTCAACTGCAATCACTCTCGCTCAGAACGATTACACCGTATTTGCAACCATGCGCTCCTTAGAGCGAGGCGAAAAACTCAGGGAAATAGCACAACAACTTGGTTTGAAAGTTAAGGAAGTAGAACTGGATGTCTCTGATACAGATTCTGTGAATCAAGGGGTTAAAGAAATATTAGATCAGACTGACCAAATAGATGTCCTTATTAATAATGCAGGCGTAGGTTCAAACGCAGTAATTGAAGACGTTGATATTAAATCAGACAAAGATGTTTTTGAAACAAACTTTTGGGGAGCAGTAAGGTGCATCCAAGCTGTTCTCCCCACGATGCGACAACAAAGATCTGGTCACATAATCCAAGTCTCCTCCATAGCAGGACGGGTGGGCTTACCAGCCCAACCGATTTACTCTGCATCAAAATGGGCCCTTGAAGGGCTAAGCGAAAACCTCGCACATGACTTATCATCATTTGGAGTACGCGTATCAATTATTGAACCCGGTGTTACTCGAACAGCGATTCTCGGAAAAAATAATACCGTTCCCCACAATCCTGATTTTGAAGATATCTATGGGCGAATGCTTGATATGTACATGCAAGGAATAGAAGCAAATATAAGACCTGAAGCAGTCTCTGAGACAATTCTGCAGTGCCTTGAATCTTCAAGTAAGCAACTTCGCTGGCCTGTTGCCTGGGGGGCTGAAACAATGGTTAACGCCCGTCACGACGGTTCAGTTTCAGATGAAGAATGGATCAAGATCGGATCACTAGTAAACAACCGTGAAGAATGGGTTCGCTCATTCAGACAAGCATTTAACCTATAAACCAACCTCAAACTATCACTGACAACTACCAGTGTCTGCTAAGTAGTATCATCAACTGTTAGAGGTAAATATATGAATCCCAAAGTCCGTTTACTTGCAACTTTAATCACCACATTAGTTATCGTTCCGTTCACCCTGTCATGTGGGGGAAGCTCAAATTCTGATTTGGAAACAAGTTTACGATCACAACTTTCAGCCACTCAAGCCCAATTAGAGCAAGCGCAAGAACTAATCACAAACCTTCAAGATCAAATTGAATCGG
>PATL01000025.1 GCA_002713605.1 bacterium | reverse complement strand
GCGATTGAACTCTCAGTCTTTTGGGAGCGTGAAGTTGAGCCGCTCTCTTTGGTTGATGAAGCTTTATCACGTTGCGCTAACGGGGACGATGCTCTTGCATCATGGTTGCATGGGCTTCAAGATGGTGATCGTTCACAACTGAAAAGTGACGTAAATAATCGTGTAGCTTCTTTTCTTGAATCATGGCCCCCGTTAAAAAAAGAATGGAGACCTATGCTTGAAGCCCCTATTCGTGCCGAATTCGCTCAGGGGGCAATAATTCTCTCAGGTAAAGTTGACCTATCTTTGGGCAAGCCGCTAGGGACCACTGCTGGAAAAGTAATTGTTGACTTTAAGACTGGAGGTTTCTATTCATCTCACCGCGAGGATTTACGGTTCTATGCGCTTCTTGAATCAATTCGCCTTGGAGTGCCTCCCCGAATGGTAGCTACATATTATTTGGACCGCTCTGAATTCTCCAGCGAACACATCACCGAGAATGTATTGGAATCTGCTCTTTTCCGTGTTGAGGATGGAATTGAGAGGATAGTTAATATTCTCTACAAAGGATCAGAGCCTCAGACGTGTTCATCTGAATGGTGTGGTTTATGTGCCAGTGAGGATACTTAGACGTTTAAGTCAAACTCTTTTCGCTCTAGCATTATGGAAGAAGAAACTTTGGAGGAATCGATGCACTATATAACTACAGATATTTCAAATGGGGTCGCCACTCTTACCCTGAATGATCCTGATAAGAGAAATGCGATAAATCTCCAAATGAACGACGAAATTTGTGAGGTATTAGATGAGTTTGAAGCCTCAGAAGAAGTTAGAAGCTTAGTGGTCACCGGAGCGGGCAAAGCATTCTGCGCTGGTGCTGATCTGGGAGATCTTCTTGCTGCTCGTGAACGTGACAATATCCAAGATATTTATCGGGGGTTCCTTCGGATTGCGGACTCGACTCTTCCCACGATCGCGGCTGTGAACGGCCCTGCAGTTGGAGCTGGGATGAATATGGCTTTGGCGTGTGACATGATACTTGCCGGTGAGTCCGCTCGTTTTGATAGTCGGTTTCTCGAAATAGGGATACACCCAGGAGGGGGCCACACATGGCGACTCCTGTCAAGAACAAATGAGCAAACAATGCGCGCAATGGTTTTATTTGGTCAAGTTTTATCTAGTCAAGATGCCCGTAGACGCGGGCTTGTTTGGGAAGTGTTTTCAGATGAAAAGCTGCTAACAGAAGCAGAAACTATCGGAAAAAAGGCTTCTTCATATTCAAAGGATTTAACAAGGTCCACTAAAGAGGCGTTTAAAGCCTTACCAGAAATTGATAATTCAGTTGATGCAGTTCAACACGAGGTGGTTCCTCAAGTTAAATCCATGGAGTCTGATGCCTTCCGGAGTTTAGTTACTGCATTGCAAAAGAAAATTAGTTCAGATAGCTAACGAATCCAATCAGATTTCAAAGAGTCTCCACGTTCTTCCCATTCTTCAGATGTGATTGCAAACCGAATGTGGTCTTCCCACCTACCATTAATTTCAAGATACTTTTCAGCTATTCCTTCATTACGGAGGTTCAACTTTTCAGCGACTCTTCTGCTCGCTGTGTTTCTCGGAATTATTGCGACTTGGACTCTATGTAGTTTCAGTATTTCAAAAGCGAACTTAAGGAGAATAACAAGAGCTTCTGGGGTATATCCTTGACCTGCTTTTCTGTGATCAATCCAATATCCGACATAGCAGTTTTGGAAAGGCCCACGCTGGATAGACGATATATTGATCTCGCCACTAAATTTCCCATCTACGAAAATTCCGAATCCGTATCCGGAGCTTAAATGCCTTTCCCTATCTCGTGCATTACATCTCGAGGTAAATGCGATTTTGTCGTTTGTAATATCTGGAGCACCAATCGGTTTACTCGGTTCCCATTTAGTTAACCATTCATTATTTGCATTTCTTACCTCTGACCATTGCGCAAAGTCTTCTGCTACCAAAGGTCGGAGTATGATACGTCGCCCTTTTAGTAAATTGCTCTGAGATACTGTTGCAGGTCGGAATCGCGTAACTTTCATTCTTCTTTCATTCTTTTGATTGAGTATCAGAAACCATAGTCTGCAAACGTTGGAGTAGACGACTCGATTTGGAGGTTTATTTCATTAGGCTAAGTATTAACCCGTCAAGAATATCTGATTCCGAGACTTGAATTTGCTCAAAATCAAGCTTACGCATGATTTGTGCCAGTATGCAAAGACCCCCGACTATCACATCGACGCGCCCTTCTTCCATGCCCGGATTTGATAATCTGCCTTCTCGGCTATCTGTCGCCAGAAGCCGAAAGACCTCTTCAATATCTTGCTTCGACATTATGTGGGCATGCACCGAGTCAAAATTATACTCATACAAGCCTTGCTCAATCATTGATGTAGCACTTACAGTACCTGCAACACCGTATATGTTCGCTGCAGACTGAATGCCTGGAATATCCATCAGGACATCATCAAGGTGTAGATCTATGAGCGATTGAGCTGCGGAAAGCTCTTCAGGTAGCGGAGGGTCGTTGGCTATAAAGCGCTCTGAGATTCTTACGCATCCAATATCAGCTGAGTGTGAAAGTTCAAGTTTGCCATCACCAAAAGCAAATTCGGTTGACCCTCCCCCAATATCAATTACGAGACTCGGGCCAGTTGATGAGATATCTTTTGTCGCCCCTATGAATGTGAGCCGAGCTTCGTCTAACCCTTCCAATATTTCGGGTTTAATAGCTGTAACCTCTTCAGCTGCTGTAAGGAAGACGTCTCTGTTTCTCGCATCACGAACTGCTGAAGTCGCTACAAACCTGACTTCCGACACTTTATGATCTTCAATTTTTCCTGCATAGTCTATGAGAGTAGCTAAGACTCGGTCCATAGCTTCAGCTCCGAGTTCTTGTGTTCTATCTGTTCCTTCACCTAAACGGGTTATCTGCGCTTCGCGATGAAGCATCTCATATTTTTGTTGACCTGTTTGCTCGACAATAAGTAGTCTTGTGCTGTTTGTACCGCAGTCAATCGCTGCCAGAGTTCTAGCCATTTATTTCCTGGATTTGCTGGCTTTCTGCTCTTATACGGTCCTCAATCCATAATCCGACTGGATCATTTCCTCCAGCTAGAAACCATGCATAATGGGCATGCAGGCATTTGATTCCTTGCCTGGTCCCGCCAACTCCTCCCGAAGGTCTTGGTCCGTCATAGTTTTCGTCTATTAACTCATTTCGTTGCTTTTCGTAGTCATAATGAGCTGCTTGAAGTTTTTCTAGCCCTATTTCTAATTCAGCTTGGTTTATTGCCCCTGATGATTCAAGCCTACTTATGTGTAATTTATCTTCAGGGTCTATTAACCAATATGTTGTGGGCATCGGAGTTCCGTCGCTTAGAAATGGCGAATTTTTAATTACCCTAGGAGTGCCGTCTGATTTCCTTACTGCTATTTCGTAATTACCTTGAGGTTTTCGACCGAGTAGGTTTTCTACGATCACGGCATCTTGCGAGTAATCTTCTTGCATCTTGATATTGCCTACAAAATGGCGTACCTAATGACCATGAATACAGCGATTGCTAGTGCAGCTATTGGAATTCCAAATCGTTTGAGAATTGGGATAGCGACGACCGATAGTAGGTTCAGTTCACTATCAGTGGTTTGATTTTCGTTGGCATTGGTATCAGTTTCGAGTGTTTCTGTTTCAGCAGATGACTCAAGGAGTTTTTCTAGGTTTTGCGCAAACTGCGTCATAAGTTTTCCGCTGACATCACTTATTGCCCCTCTACCGAATTGTGCGACTTTGCCGGTGATGGTCAATTCAGTACGAACGTTCACGTTCGTTACAGCAGTTGAAACTTCGGAGAGTTGGGCTGTAATAATTGCGCTGGCATTTCCGGCCCCACGTGTATCTCTTCCATCTCCTTTTATTATGATTTTCTGTGCATCTTCATTTTTCTCAAGGTAAGTTGCGGTTCCTTTATATTGCGCTGTTATTGGACCTACCTTAATTTTTACGAGACCGTTGAAGTTGTCTCCATCAACTTCTTGGAGTTCAGCACCAGGTAAACATGGCGCAATTCTTTCAGGGGTATTAAAGGCTTCCCATACTTCTTGTATCGGTGCATTCACATTAATTTCATTATTTAGCTCCATCGTTCTAAGTCTCTCCTTGTGTCAATATCTACAGGGTTTCCTTCGCATGGTACCTCATCCAACAAGTCTGGCCGAAGCCGTAGAAGAGAACGTGCTCCTTCGTCACCTGAAATAGGTATTAGGGACCACAATTCTTGATCTATCTTAACCGGTGGTCTGTTGTTTCCAGCGAATGAGGCTGTCACTAGTTTTCCTTCAGCTTCAGCTACAGATTTCCAGGCTTCAGCAGGTACAAGAGGCATGTCGCCAAGTCCGACGGTAACAGAGGAATGGCCATCGTATCCTGCTATCTCAAGACCGCTCCTAAGAGACGATGCTTGCCCTTCAGCAAAATTATGGTTATGAACAATCGTTATTGCATCTGATTCAAGATTCAGAGCTTGATGATCTTCAAGATTTAATGCTCCAGAAACTAGATAGATATCGTCGAATTTTGCTGCTATTACATTATCAATTACCCATTGCAAAACAGGTTTTCCTTTGAAGCTTGCCAGAAGTTTATGCAAGTTACCTTCAAACCGTTCCCCTTTCCCAGCAGCGAGAATTATTGCAGCGGTTCGATCATTTTCGAGAGGGGTCTCTTTTTCGTTTCCAAACACGTATTTATTCTAGGGATACGCTCTGTTATTGAGAGGTTCTAGAAAATATTTCATCTATCACCATGTATTTCCCCTTCTATAGTTTTGAGGTGGGGTGCTTTCCTGCCGGTGCGCATAGCTATGATTTCAGCGCAGATTGAAATTGCTGTCTCCTCTGGAGTTCTAGCACCGAGATCTAACCCTATTGGTGACATGATCCTTTCAAATTCTTTCGTTGATACTCCTGCTTCAACAAGTCTCTCGGTTCGATTTTCGTGAGTTTTTCTGCTCCCCATTACTCCGATATAGCCGACCTGTGTTTGTAATGCTGAGGTGATAGCAGGAACATCAAATTTGTTATCATGAGTTAAGACACACACAGCATCGCGTGGACCTAGACTAGTTCCAAGCTTTTCCATTAACTGGTCTGGCCACTCATTTTCTACTGAATCTGCTTGTGGAAATCGGGCTTTTGTGGCGAATACTGGACGTGCGTCACAAACAGTAACTTTATATCCTAGGACTTTAGCGATCCGTACCAGTGCAGCAGTAAAGTCCACCGCACCGAAAATAACCATCTGAGGTGGCGGTGCGAAACTCTCTATGAATATTGATAGTGTTTCTTCTCTCGCTTCGCCTTCGATTCCGTAATGGCGAATGCTTGTTCTCCCAGCCGCTAATTCCCCTGCCATATCCCGAGATAGCACATTATCAATCTTTTTATTCCCTAGAGAACCGAGATAAGAGCCGTCAGGAAGGATAAGCAATTTAGCTCCTTGTCCCGGTCCCTCAATGATGGTAGCTAGTGCAACTGGAAGACCTTTGTTGAGATTTTCTTTGAATTCGTCAAATATCTTTACTGTCATATTTACCAATCAAATGGTTCTATGTATAGATTGATGGTGCCCCCACACGTGAGCCCGACTGCAAATGCTTCGTCGTCGCTGTATCCGAATGAAACAGTTTTCCTTTCACCGGTTGCTATTATTTCCAATGCTTCTGTCACAACGGCACCTTCGACACAACCACCTGAGACTGATCCGGAGACTACACCATCTTCATTGACAGCCATGGCTGCACCTGCGTCACGCGGACCGGAGCCCTCAAGTGATATTACTCGTGCTATTGCTACTCGCTTTCCCTCTGTTACCCATTTCTCGATATCTGTGATTATTTCTCGCATTGTTTCTCTATTCGGTCAATATTTCAGCTAGTTCAATTAAAGATTCTAGACTATGGCCTTCAATAAATTCATCAATGTAAGGAAGCGCTGCTGCCATGCCTTGTGCCAGTGGCTCATAACCCGGCGAAACCTTCAAAGGGTTTATCCAGACTATGTCGTGAGATATTCTTTTGAGTCTAGCCATTTGTTCATCCATGACTTCACTTTTGCCTCTGTCCCACCCGTCAGAGAGTATTACTACGGTTGCGCCTCGAGCCATTCCACGTTGTCCCCACATATTCAGGAATTCTCCGATAGTTTCTCCTAAGCGGGTACCTCCTGACCAGTCGGTTATTGATTCAGAGGTAACATGCAATGCTTTGTCAAGGTCTCTGTTTGAGAGTTCGTGAGTTACTCTTGTTAGGCGTGTTCCGATTGTGAAGGCTTCTACCCTTCTGCGACTTATTACTGCAGCTTGTATAAAGCGCAGAAGGGCCCTTGCATAAACTTCCATTGAACCAGAGACATCTAGTAGAAAAACAATTCTTCTTGCTTTGTCATTTTTTTGCAGGAAATATCTTTGTATGGGCTCTCCAGCAGTTTGAAAAGATGCCCTGATGATACCTCTGAGATCTGGGGTCTTATTTTGTTTCGTAACTGAGCTGGATCTTCGGCTTCTCTGGGTACTACCTATTAGCCGTATTAATTTCATCAATTCATAGGCTTCAGATAATTCATCATCGCTGTAATCAGCAAAATCTTTCTTCCGAAGGATTTCAGAACGCGAGTACTTTAGGGTAATCAGTTCCTCTTCTTGGCTCTTTTCGGATTGAGCATCACTTTCATAGTCGTCGTTGTCTATTGCCAACGTTATTTCTTTGACGTTTTGGATCTTTTTATCTCCGAGAACTATAAAGTCTTCCCAAAACGCATAGAAAGCCTCATTATAGGCCGGTATATCTTCAGGGGCCCTGACAAGAGTTGATCTTCCAGCCCAGTAGACATCGTCTCGGTTCGAGATAGTAACGTAATTAAGTGATTGGAAGAAGGTAATCGATGAAGAAATAGGTACATCAATACCCATTTCCCTGAGAAAGGTAATAAATCCTTGTGTTATATATTCGGGCTTGATGATGTCTTGGTCAGTGTCAGACTGCACGAGCATATGCATTTTCTATGACTTTATCTAGGCCATATTCCATCACTTTTTGTTGATCTTCGCGGTATTTTAGAAGAGCTCCGATTGTTGCAGTAATACCGTCTTCTGTTAGGTCACTATTTCCTATTCTTTCAAGAGCCATGGCCCAGTCAATACTCTCCGAAACTCCTGGTGGTTTGTATAGATTCATTTCACGAATTTGCTCAACTGTGACGGCTATTCTTTTGATTAATTGCTCAGAAACTTTAGGGGCTTTAGCTTTAAGTATTTGAATTTCCCTGAGGTATCCAGGATGGTCCACCCAGTGATAGAGGCACCTTCGTTTGAGTGCATCGTGAACGTCTCTTGTTCGATTTGAGGTAATCACGATGATCGGTGGCACGGCCGCTTTGAAGGACCCTATCTCGGGGATAGTAATGGAGTAATCTGAAAGCAACTCAAGTAGGAAAGCTTCAAATTCATCATCAGCGCGATCAAGCTCATCGATTAGTAGCACAGGAGGGGTTTCTCCTTCATAATCAATTGCTTGCAGAAGTGGTCGCCTAACTAGGAATCGCTCGTTGTACAATTCATCCTCAAGTGCTTTTTCATCTATTTGTTTGGCCCTTCCAGATGCTTCGGTAGTTCTCAAATGCAATAATTGTTTTGAGTAATCCCATTCATAAATAGCGTGCGATGCATCTAGGCCTTCGTAGCATTGGAGGCGGATTAATTCGGTATTGAGCCAACTTGATAACACCTTCGCAACTTCAGTTTTGCCAACACCTGGGGCCCCTTCTAAAAAGATTGGCCTTTGTAAACTGATTGCGAGAAAAATTGCTGATGCTAGTCCTTCAGAGGGAAAATAACCCTGTCCTTCAAGACCATTCTGTATGCTTTCTATGCTTTGTGCTTGTTCATATCCCACATCTCTAATCTACAGGTTGAGTGTCGAGGTGGCACATGCGCCGTTTTATTCAGATTTAGAGTCCGGCCTCTTCAAGTCCTCTTTTTACGAGCACTCTGGCTAAATGTTTTCGGTATTCAACTGATGCGTTGATATCCGATGTTGGTTCAGTTCCTATTGCAGCCTGTTCGCTAGCTTCTTGGGCATTTGCTCCACTTGCAATCGCTTCTTCCACAGCTATGGCACGGAAAGGAGTTGAATGCATATTTACCAGTGATACACCGCTTTGACCATTATTGACTAGGACGGAAGCTCCAACGATTGCCCAATCTTGTGCTCTTCTATTGAATTTTTGAAATGACCATTTTGCATCTGGAACACTGGGTACCCTTATCTGCGTTAACATCTCATCATCCTTTAGGTCAGTTTCTAAGAACCCAACGAAGAAGTCATCAATCGGAATTTCTCTTGTTCCTTCAGGGCCTGCTGCTACTACGGTTGCGTTGAGAGCAAGTAAAGCTGATGGGATATCGGAGGCAGAGTCCCCGTGCGCAATTGCGCCACCTATAGTCCCACGGTGTCGAACTTGTGGGTCGCCGACATGGTGTGTGGCTGAAGCTAAAAGCCCAGCATTCTCCTTTATTAAAGAATTACTTTCAATATCGCTATGACGGGTTAGGGCCCCTATAACCAGATAGCCGTTTTCTTCCCTTACATATTTTAGATCGTCTAAGCGGTTTATATCTACTAAATACGCTGGTGCAGATAGACGAAATTTCATCAATGGGAGCAGTGAGTGCCCTCCAGCGATTAGCTTAGCTTCATCTCCATGTTCTTGAAGGGCGGTTACTGCTCCTTCAACTGAATCTACTCGGAGATAATCAAAGTTTGCGGGGATCATCTATGCCTCACTTACTTCTAGTACTGCTTTGACAATATTGTGGTAACCAGTGCATCTACAAAGATTGCCTTCGAGTCCCTCACGTACTTCATTTTCGGTTAGGTTTTGATTTTCCTCGACAAGGGACACACAAGCCATAACCATACCTGGCGTGCAGTAGCCGCATTGCAGAGCATGACATTCGTGAAAGGCCTGCTGCATTGGGTGGAGCGTTCCATCTGCCTGAGCTAAACCTTCGATGGTTGTTATCTCCATTCCATCAACTTGTGCAGCTAAAACTGTACATGACTTAACTGATTCGCCGTTTAGGTGTACTGTGCAGGCTCCACATGATGAGGTGTCACATCCTATATTTGTTCCTGTTAGCCCTGCAGATTCACGTATGTACTGAACCAGAAGCGTTCGAGGTTCTACATCATGTGCCTGTTCAACGCCATTAATGTTGAGAGTTACTTCCACTTACTTCCCCTTTGCTCTAATAGAAATCTAGTACAACTGTTGGGGTAAGTACTAAATTAATTTAGATATCAACCTTCCGGTAGCATGATCTGGCCCAAAGACCCGAGACAATTAATAGTAGCGTTAGCGAGATAAACCCTGGTTGTGTCTCTGCCCAGGTTACGTCGCCAAGAAATCCTTGGCGACCCATTCTAATGACGTGTGTTATGGGATTATATTTTGCTACGTGATATAACCACCCTTCAATAGCTTCTAGGGGTGCCTGCCCAACTGATAGAAACATTGTGCTAAACATGACCACCTGTGCGACTGCTAAGGACTTTAGAGTCTTCATCGTAAAAACGATGCCTAGCACAAAAAGAGACATGACTGCCGCTATTCCTACTGCGGTGAAATATGCAATGACGAAGCCCCAAAAACCACCAGGCATGTCAGCGTCAAGAGCTACAAATGACACAATCAATACCGCAGTGGTGGGTAGCACAGCTCTAGTAACGGAATAACCAACAAGTCCTGAAATTAGTGCTGATGGAGTGATGGGAGCTGCTCGCAACCGGTCAAAAAATCCATTTTCTAAATCTGTTGCGGTAAGTCCTCCCCCACCAAGACCTGAAAATGCTGACCCTTGAAGGATTGCCCATGCCGCCATCCAATTGACTGCCTTGTCTGTGCTGTAGCCATCGAGTTGCACAACCGATGAAAATGATCCGCTAAATGCTACAACGAAAAAAATGGGCATAATTATGGAAGGGATCATTAGTGATGGGAGGCGCCGCATACGCATTAAGCCTCTTTTACTGACAGCAACTGTCACTTGAAACTGCGACGTTTTATTTGAGGGTGCTGTGGTCATGATGCGACTGCCAAACGCCTTTTTAGTTGATGTATCGAAGTGGCGATACCTGCAAGCGAGATCAAAGCGATCACGCCAGATGCTTGTAGAAAAGCTTCCCAAGAAAATCCCTCTATTGTGATAGAGCGAGTCCAATCAATAATCCATGTTAAGGGATTCCATTCCGCGATTTGTCCATACCATCCATCCATCAATTCAACTGGGAAGAAAGCTGAACTGATAAAGATGAATACAAAGATAATCGGAAAGAGTGAGTTTACGACTTCTTGTGACCCTGTCCTTAAGGCTATTGCAATCAAGAAACTACCTACGCCCATTGATAGGAAGGAAGTGATGAAAACGAGGGCTAAAGCGCTACTTGCTCCTCCAGATAACTCTGCCCCGAAAGTGAAAAAAATGATTATGAGTATTGTTGCCTGCACTAAACCATAAATAAAAGCGCTTGATAAGCGGGCGATCAGGATGGACGACCTAGCGACTGGGGATGAAAGCAGTCGATCCATAAAGGAATTTTCAATATCTCCGGCTAAGTCAGTTGCGCTATTTGTTGACCCAAATAGAACACCCTGTATCACGCAAGCTGGGAGGATGAAGTCAAGAAACGTCACGTCAGGGTATGGAAATTCCGGAAGGTTCACCGCTTTACTAAATTGTGCTGCATACACAGCTGCCAGCAGTAAAGGAAAGAACAGTGTTGGTGCCCAGGCTTGTGGCTGGCGGGTCATTCCTAGAATACTTCGGGGAGATAGTTGTAAAGCTTGAGGAATAGAGCGTCTAATGTTCATTCTTGACCGTCACGTATCCGCTCCACCCTCAAGTCGCCTTCCAGTCGCATCTGCGAATACATCGTCAAGACTTGGTTCATCTAGTTCAACATGTTGGACTT
The DNA here is from genome assembly GCA_002713605.1 of bacterium. The sequence goes on along the minus strand of PATL01000025.1, from coordinate 8,512 downwards.
CTATATTTTGGTCTTCTAAGGATTTTAAAACGGCTGTGATAGCTCTTGTCCCACCATCGAGCCCTATAGCAATTCTTCCTTTTCTTGCAGGACGCTCTTCCCCTAGTTTTGCCATTACCTGCTTAGCTATCTTAAAGTCACTTTCAACTACATCCACGCGTAATGTTGGAGCCCCAACATCTGATTTGAGTTTCGTGGGGGTTCCCTCTCTGACTATTCTGCCATTATCAATTATCGCTATGCGTTGAGCCAGCTGATCTGCTTCTTCTAAATATTGAGTTGTCAGGAAAACGGTTGTTCCTATTTCTTTATTTAGCGTTCGCACTTCTTCCCATAAAGCAACCCTGCTTGTTGGGTCAAGTCCAGTTGTAGGCTCATCTAAGAAAAGCACTTTAGGTTGATGCACAAGTGATAATGCGAGATCAAGTCTTCTGCGCATCCCTCCTGAATAAGTTCCAACTCGCTTATCCCCTGCGGCAGTAAGTCCTACTCGTTCAAGTAATTCTGCACATCTTTTTTTACCTTCATGCCTTGAGATGCCATGAAGGACTGCTTGCAATTTAAGCAATTCATTGCCCGTCATTAAAGGGTCAATGGCTGCATCCTGGAGGGCTACACCTATTTTTTTCCTGACCATACTTGCTTCTGATGCGACGTCAAAGCCCGCGACTCTAGCTGAGCCTCCAGTTGGTTTCAAAAGAGTAGTGAGCATTCGCACAGCTGTTGATTTTCCTGCTCCATTAGGTCCTAAAAAACCAAATACTTCCCCTTCCTCAACGGTTAGATTAATGCTATTGACAGCAACTAAGTCGCCAAAAGTGCGCGTGAGGTTTTCAGCTTCTATTGGATTCTCCATCTAACCTCCGAGAGTTTGGGCAAGGTGAGTGAACGGCCAATTTGCTGGGAGTCGCACTGGTTCAGGTGCTGGTGGTGGGACTGCGTATGCCTCTTCACCAGGTCGAACAAATCCATAATTTTGACGGGCTAACTGCTCGATCTTCTCTGGTGAGTATAACGCATCTCTCTTTTCCTCTAGCTCAGCGTTCTCAACGACGATTGAAGTTAGTTCTTGCTGTTTAGATGAGAGTTCTTCTCCTTGCTTCAGCCAAAGTTTTAATAAGTCAAAGCTCCACCAAAGAACGAAAAGGGCAATAATGGCTGAAACTACCCAAAATGCTATTTTTCTGGAACGCTCAGTGGCCCGAAGGTCACTGTCGGGTCTTTCAGTTACTAGTGCCATGTCAGCCGACCTTTAACGCGTTGATTCCTCGGAATACTGCCGCATCCCCTAGTTCTGATTCAATCCGGAGTAATTGATTGTATTTTGCAACTCGCTCACTTCGCGCAGGTGCACCAGTTTTAATCTGACCACAATTAGTTGCTACAGCGAGATCCGCTATTGTCGTATCTTCAGTGTCTCCAGACCTGTGTGACATAACTGATGTGTATCCATTTTGTATTGCAAGGTCTACAGTTTCAAGGGTTTCGGTTAAAGTTCCGATTTGATTTACTTTAATCAGTATTGAATTTGCAACTTCCTTATCTATGCCCTGTTGGAGTCGCTGCGTGTTCGTTACGAAAAGGTCATCTCCAACAAGTTGAACTTTATTTCCTATACTTTTCGTGATTTCTGACCAACCATCCCAATCCTCTTCTGCCATTCCATCTTCGATAGACACAATAGGGTACCTATTTGCCAAGTCGGAATAGTACTCTGACATTTCTGTTTGATTAAGCTTTCTCTTTTCGCCTCTAAGGCTGTAAATTCCACTTTCAAAAAATTCTGAACTTGCAGGATCTAAGGCTATGGTAATGTCTTCGCCTGGGGTAAAGCCGGTCCGGTCAATTGCTTCAACTAGAAGCTTCACAGCTGCTTCATTTGATTCGAGGTCAGGCGCAAAGCCTCCTTCATCCCCCACAGCTGTTGATAAATTCTTTTCTTCAAGGACGATTTTGAGCGTTTGATAGCATTCAGCTCCCCATCGGAGAGCTTCAGAAAACGAAGCAGCGCCCGTGGGCATAATCATGAATTCCTGCAAATCAATATTGTTATCAGCGTGCTCTCCACCATTTAGGACATTCATCATTGGAACAGGGAGTACGTGTGCTGATGCTCCTCCAAGATAACGGTAGAGGGGTTGATGGAGTGAGGTGGCTGCTGCTTTAGCTACGGCTAAAGAAACACCTAACATTGAATTAGCCCCAAGTTTAGATTTATTGTCCGTTCCGTCAAGAAGCAACATAGCCCTATCAATAGCTCTCTGGTCGGTTGCTTCCATACCAACTATTTCTGACTTTATTGCACCGTTTACATTTTCTATGGCGCCTTCAACGCTCTTGCCTAAGTAGAGATCTCCGCCGTCACGCAATTCGACAGCTTCATATTTGCCAGTGGATGCTCCAGAAGGGACAGCAGCCCTTCCCTTTGATCCATCATTTAGCTCCACGTCAACTTCAACTGTAGGGTTACCTCGGGAATCAAGAATTTGTCTTCCAACGATTTCTATGATTTTCTGCCCAGTCATGGTGCTTCCTTCGTAGTTATGTTCTTTCAAATGGGGTTTTATCTAAAATACCCGTAATAAGGGGAAATGTTGTTGATAAGGGGCTGATGTGTACGCGTCCCATGTTTAACTTGCATTGGGGACTGGTTTGAGACTTTTGAGATAATCTGTGATTTCTTGTGAAGCTTTTCTGATCTCTGAGATTTTGAGTATTAATTCCTGTTTCTCCTCTTTGTAAAGTGAGCCCTCGTACAGTCTTAGTGTTCTTACTCGTTGCGATGGACGAAGTGTCAAAGGCCTCAAATGGATATTCCATTCTGCTTTCCCAAAGCCTGGTATTTTTTTAGCAATAATCTTTTCAATCCCTAGAGATCTGGCTGCGAGCTTTAGATGCGCAATTTCTAGTAGGTTGATTGCTTCTTCGGGAACTGGACCGTATCGGTCCAACCACATTTGTTGTATTTTCTCTAAGTCTCCATTGTTCTTGATATCAGCAATGGATCGATACGATTCCAATTTAGAATCATCTCTCATGATGTAATCCTTTGGTATGTAGGCTGTCATCGGAATTTCAATCTCGATATCCTGCTGGCTGTCTTTAGGAACGTGTTTTAATTCTTCAACTGCTTCCTTCACTAGTTTGCAGTAGAGATCGTATCCGACAGCTGCTATGTGTCCTGACTGCCCAGTGCCAAGCAAATTTCCTGCACCTCTGATTTCAAGATCCCGCATCGCAATTTTAAAACCTGATCCAAGTTCTGATGTTTCCCCAACCGTCTTGAGTCGCTCAATTGCGTCTTCTGTTAAATTGTGACCTTTAGGCGTGAAAAGATATGCATAAGCTTTTGTCCCTGACCGCCCGACTCGTCCACGTAATTGGTGAAGTTGACCTAGTCCCATTCGGTCGGCGTTATCAACGATCAGCGTATTGACAGAAGGCATATCTATACCCGACTCAATAATCGTTGTACAGACTAGAACATCATATTTCTTTTCCCAGAAGTCAATGACGGTTTGTTCAAGAAGTCCTTCATCCATTTGCCCATGAGCTGTTGCTATTCTTGCCGACGGAATTTGCTCCCGTAGTCTTTCCGCTATGACGTCAATGTCGGAGATCTTATTGTGCACAAAGAAAACCTGACCGTCTCTCAGTATCTCGCGCCGGATGGCTGATGAGACTATTGAATTCTCATACTCTCCTACAAAAGTCATGATGGGCTTTCTATCGGTTGGTGGTGTTTGGAGAAGTGTCAGATCCCTTATACCTGTGAGACTCATCTCAAGAGTTCGAGGTATCGGTGTCGCTGTCAGAGTCAAGACATCAACGTTACTCCTCAATGACTTAATCTTTTCTTTGTGCGTTACTCCAAATCTTTGCTCTTCATCAATTATGAGCAAGCCAAGATCTTTGAACTTAATATCTTCTGACAGAAGGCGGTGTGTCCCGATGATGAGGTCTATCTCACCATCACGCAATTTGGTGACTACTCGTTTAGCTTCTTTATTGCTCAGGAATCTACTAAGAACAGCGACTTCGATCGGGAAAGAGGTCAATCTTTCAGTAAATGTTTGGTAGTGTTGTTGGGCTAGCAGAGTTGTTGGAACGAGCACAGCTACTTGCTTGCTGTCCTGTACGGCTTTAAAAGCTGCCCTTAAAGCTATTTCTGTTTTTCCGAAACCAACGTCGCCACATACAAGTCTATCCATTGGCATCTTCCGCTCCATATCGCTTTTCACATCATTCATTGCGGTGATTTGATCATTAGTTTCAATGAATGGGAACGATTCTTCCAGTTCCAGTTGCCATGGTGAATCTTTCGAAAAACTAAACCCGTCCCGTGACTCTCTTTGCTGATAAAGCTCAACTAAATCCTCAGCTATCTTTTCTATCTCATTTCGGATAGAAGACCTTGTCCTCGCCCAGTCAGAACCCCCCATCCGACTTAAAGAGGGTGCACCTCCGCTGTTGTATTGACTGATCTGATATACCTGGTCAGTCGGTACGTAGAGTTTGTCTCCTTTTCGATATTCAAGTAAAAGATAATCTCTTTCGACGTCGACTAACGATCTCTTGACAATACCGCGAAAGATAGCAATCCCATGATGTTCGTGAACTACAAATGCCCCTTCTTTTATATCCATAAAGGCACTACCCGATAAATTGGATTTCCGTTTGACTTTGTATGGGGTCTGACGTCGCCTGTATAGCTCGCGCTCATTGATGATTGCGAATTTCAATTCAGGGAAGATTACGCTAGCGGTATCAACGCCTGAAGTTATAGAAATTCCTGAAGTTTCTTTAATGGGCGAATCGGTATTATGAACTACCGGATTGAAGTCCAGTTGGGAAAGTTTGCTACTTAATGCTTCAATTGATTTCTCATTCTCAGAAAGAAGAACTATGTCATATCCATCATGAACTAGACCTTCAAGAATTTGCAGAGGTTCAGTATCGGTCCTCTCGGGTGTAAGAACTGATATGTCAGGATCTGCAAGATCTGCAGAGGACAAGTTAATTTCTACTATTCTTGCTTTATCTCTTAGGAAGATTTCGTCAAAAGTAAGGTGAAGAGTCTGCATTCCATGCTTAGCTGTAGGGCTTAATGCTTCTGAAAGCATCGCGCTGATGCTCTCTTCTTCAGATATTAAATTTTCTATACGTTGCTGTATCTGTTTGGCATCAAATAAAAGGACAAGAGCTGATGGGGGAAGCAAATCTAGTATGGTCTCACGTTTGTGATTTAGCCAAGGAAGTAGATTTTCTACTCCGTCAAATATTCCACCTTCTGAAATGATTTCCCAAAATGTTGCACCCCAAGGCATTTTTTTGACGAGTTCACGAGCTCTTAATTTCACATCATCTGTTATGCAAAGCTCGCTGGCGGGAAATATTTGGGCAGCATTCAATGGGTTACTTGAAAGCTGGTCTCTTGTTGAAAAAGTCGTCAANCGNTCAACTTCNTCTCCCCACATCTCNAATCGGATTGGCTCTTCATANGTTGAGGGATATATNTCAANGATTGANCCTCGAATAGAAAATTCNCCGCAACGTTCTACTTGNGANGNTCTCTTGTANCCGAAAGATNNAAGTTNNTCTATNAACNCNTCGTAACTCAACTCATGNCCGTTANGAATNTCAATTGTGCTNTNAAANTCTTGATTNGNTATNACNTGCGANATNGATCNTGCGGTNGAGATNANGACATCNGGNTAGTCNTNNTTCTTCAANCGCCANAAAANNTTATTTCTTTTNCCCATGATATGGGTCTGAGGGCTTATCTTTTCNAGNGGAAANGATTCCCANGGAGGAAGNACTTCTANGTCAATNGCATTGTNGACTTNAANCAAGTTNNTNTCAAGTTGTTCNGCTTGTTCAAGNCTNCGGGTNACNATNACTAGAGGTTTCTCTNNAANAGTNNTNATATNNGTATTNACGATCCAGCTACGNGCAACNTCTGNNACAACAAGTTGTGTTGTTTTCGGTAGCATCAATTTTGTTATTATTTGATGCTGACTTAACTGATTTAGGTAGTTATCAAATTTCACGATTAAATTCGTTCATTGCAATTTCATAACCATGGGAAAGGATTGTTTCAATCGCATCTGTCGCTTTTTCCATACAGGTATCGATCGCTACCCTGTCGGGCCTACTGGGAGGCTTCAGAACATAGTTTTTCCCTAGCTGAGATTGAGGGGGCTTTCCTACTCCTATNCGCAAACGACCAAAGTTATTTGAATTCAGGTGTTTTGATATTGACTTCAAACCATTGTGGCCAGCTAACCCTCCATGAAGTTTTACTTTCAAGNTGCCGGGCTTGAGGTCCAATTCGTCGTGAACAATGAGAAGTGCATCTAAGGTTACTAACTCGTGCTTCCTTACAAGCTGCTGGACTGCAAGTCCGGACTCATTCATAAAAGTCGTTGGCTTTGCTAGAATAATTTTTTCCCCATTAATGCGGATGTCAGAACAAAGGGCGAGTTCCTTAGTTCGTTTAAAATTCCCGCCATGTTTGTTAGCGAAACTGTCCAAAACTTCAAAGCCAACGTTGTGTCGGGTATTTTGATATTTCTTTCCAGGGTTTCCCAACCCAACGATAAGAAGTCGGATAGGCGTTGATGAGAATTTGCGCTGTCTTCGCAGCACGGAGTTTATTCGCTATCCTCAGTCGAGGTTTCGTCGGTTTCCTCGGGAGTTTCGCCTTCTATTTCTTCATCACTCTCAAGTTCGGATGCTTCTTCAGCTGCGATTGACTCCATTGTTGATCTTGTAACAGTTCCAACTGCAATTGCTTCTTCAGGGTCTACTTCTGTTCTGACCCCATCTGGGAGAACAACATCACTAACTCTGATTGCATCATTAATTTCCAGTTCGCTAACATCTGCGGTTAGCTCATTTGGAATTGCATCCGGTAGCGAAAGGACTGACAGTGAGAACATTGTCTGGTCAACCATTCCATTCTGATCAGTAACTTTCTTAGCTACGCCTTCAAGAATAATTGGTACTTCAACTGCAAGTTCCTGTTTGGGATCTACGCGCACAAAATCTACATGAATAACTTCATCCTTAACTGGGTGCCTTTGAAGTGTTTTAAGAATTGAAAGTTGATTCGTCCCGTTGACACTCAATTGAATTAGCGCGTTCAGTCCGGCTTCTGTAGTGAGTGCTTCTCTGAGTTCACTGTAGTCAACGCTGAATATTTCGGGGTCTTTTCCTAGGCCATATAGAACACCGGGGACTTTCCCGCCTCTTCGTAACCGCCGAGAAGAGCGACTGCCGATTGTTGTTTTCTCTTCAGTGTTTAATACTAAATCTGCCATTTACTTACCTAATTATGCTCTTCAAGATGGTGTATCTTTTGAAATTACGTCAGTTGAAAAGTGTACAGGTGAGTGAGTCCTGAACCACCTATTTGTCTAGCTAAGATGCTTTCCGNCGAAAATTTCACTTACGCTTGTGTCCTCAAAAACAGCGTCAAGAGCCGATGCAATGATTTGAGCCACGGATAGGACCTTTATCTTAGTAATTTGCTTGTGTTCGGGAAGTGGAAGGGTGTTGGTCATCGCAACTTCCTTTATGACAGAGTTTTGAATTCTTTCGATTGCAGGATCTGAGAATACTCCATGAGTGGTGCATGCAAAAACTTCCTTTGCTCCCTTTTCTGCTAGTAGCTCAGCCGCGCCAACAATAGTTCCGCCTGTATCAATCATGTCATCTATCAACACGCAGACTCTGCCATCTACGTCGCCCATTACGTCCTTGGACTCAACTACATTCTTTTTATTCTTCACTCGACGTTTGTGCACAATTGCTAGGTCTGCTGCAAGTTCACTTGCATAACGCTCTGCGACTTTGACTCGTCCGGTGTCTGGCGAGATAACTACAAGGTCATCTCCCAATGTCCGCATGTAATCAACTAAAACTGGCATTGCAGTAAGGTGATCAACAGGCTTTTCAAAGAATCCTTGTATCTGCCCCGAATGAAGGTCTACAGAGATCATTCGATTTACTCCAGCTGCAATAAACAGTGTTGCCAATAAGCGGGCAGTTATAGGTTCACGACCCTCTGATTTACGATCTTGTCTTGCGTAACCGTAAAAGGGGCAGACGACAGTTATCCTTTTTGCGGAAGCTCGTCTTGCTGCATCGACCATAATTAGTTGCTCCATGATGGAGTCATTGATTGTCATCCCTTCTGCAGCAGAATGACTCTGGATTATGAATACATCTCCACCTCGAACGGACTCTGAGAATCTGCAGTGGACTTCCCCATTCGCAAATTCTGCGAGGTTTGGCTGGGCAAGTTCAACTCCAAGATGCTCAGCAATTTCTTTCGCTAGAGGCAAGTTGGAACGCCCCGATATTAGGTGTAAACGCTTTTTTGTTATTAGCTCCATATCACTCCCTCTTTATTTGCTGGCCCGGCAGGACTTGAACCTGCAACCTCCTGGACCAAAACCAGGCGTTCCGCCAGTTGAACTACGGGCCATTGTGTTCTTCCGAACATATC
>PATL01000024.1 GCA_002713605.1 bacterium | reverse complement strand
GCTGTATGGGATGAAAAACAGGATCCAATCACAGTTGACTGGCGTGCACCCATCTCTGAACCGTTTTATAGGGCGACAGGTCGAGAAGCTATGGGATTAACCAGACGCCGACACTTTGCTTCTCGAGGAAAAAAACTTTTAGGAATCGAAGATGAATTCTTTGGCGAAGACATCATTGATGATTCTGATGCTCCCTATTTCAAAGGGAGGATGACCCTTGCTGCGACAATGGAGCAAGCCCGAACAGGTCGACTTGGTGACATTATCGCTACTATCCAAGGAGAACAAGATGAAATAATCAGGGCACCTCTTGCTGGTCCCCTTGTTGTTCAAGGAGGACCAGGAACGGGAAAAACAGTGGTTGCTCTTCATCGAGCCGCATATCTCATTTATACCCATAGATTTCCACTTGAAGGCCAAGGAGTTTTAGTAGTTGGCCCCAATAGAGTATTCCTTACCTATATTGAACAAGTTCTTCCATCCTTGGGAGAGGCAGGTGTGCACCTTGCTGTCTTGGGTGACCTTGTCCATCGAGTCAAAGTTCGAGGTTATGACTCTGAGGATGTTGCTCGAATAAAGGGAAACGCTGAGATGAGGAATGTAATTCGCAGAGCGATTAGAGATAGAGAGCGACCCATAAGGAAAGATCTAATAATCGGTTACGGTCTCCAACGGCTGAGATTGCGAGTTGAGGAGTCTGCCCTAATAGTTTCAGAAGCAAAACGTCGATACAAACATCACAATACTGCTAGAAGCTATGTTAAAAATGCTGTCTTTGAAGCTTTAGCTGCTAGTTCACGGAGCAGCGACCTTAACCCAACGAAGTTGATGGCGGATATGGGTAATGCCATTGAAATTCGTGAAACTATGGAGTGGATGTGGCCGACCTTAACGCCCGAGCACCTCATCCATGACCTTTTCGGAAGTAAAGCACTGTTGAAAAGTGCTGCACACGANTATTTTCNNCGAAGATGAAATCCTAAAGTTANANAGAGAACGNTCTNATCANGNTTCNTCNGTAATNTGGANCAAAGAAGATGCNCCNATTCTNGANGAAGCTCAANCCGCTCTAGGCCCAAGATNAGNNCATAAGGAAGAAGANNNAATTAGAACATTTGGNCATATTGTCGTTGATGAAGCNCAAGATCTTTCNCCNATGGAGATCAGAATGTTGGANCGAAGATCNTTAAATGGATCNTNNACTCTTGTAGGTGATATGGCACAAGCNACTGGNGCTTGGGCTAAAGATGATTGGAATGAAATACTAAANGGGCTTTCTATCTCTTAAGGAANCAAGATTCTCTTANTTNACNGTTGGTTACCGGCTCCCACAACCAACAATGGATGTTGCTTCACGAGTTCTAGCTGGAACCCAGTATGAAACCACTACTCCCAATGCTGTCAGGGAGCATGGAGAGGAACCTAAATTCATAAAGGTTGAGACTCCAGCGCGTCTATTGGGTTCGATAACCGCTCTAGTCAGGTCTGAACTGAACGAAAGCGACTCAGGAACGTTAGCGGTCATAACCCCTGATCAATATGTTAAACCGCTTTCAGAATCGTTTAAAGCATCCAGCATTGAGCACGGATTAGTTGATGATGGTGCACTGACTAGTCAGGTAACAATTGTGCCTGTTGATCTTGTGAAGGGTTTAGAAATAGATATTGCCATTGTTGTTGAACCAAGCGAGATATTAGATAGTGCAACTAATGGGGAACGTTCTCTTTATGTAGCACTCACACGAGCGACACGCAGGCTCCTCATTCTCCATGCAGATGACCTTCCTAAGATTTTGCAACGAAAGGAATAACTCATTCATGGTTTATCGCATCCAAGACTTTAAGTTTGGCTGCTCTGCGGGCTGGGAAATAAGCAGCGAGCGAACCNGCTACTCCAGCAATTACTAGATTTCTGAGAATTAATAACCAGGGAATATCTAGTTTCGAAACAAAGTCATCTGGAATAATTTGAACGCAAGCGATTCCGAACACGAGCCCCAAACCTATTCCAAGAAGACCTCCAAAGAGAGCGACGAGAATTCCCTCAACTCGAATCATTCGCTTGATTTGTTTTCGTGTAGCACCGACTGCTCTAGTCAAACCTATTTCCTTTGTTCGTTCAAAGACCGAGAGGGCCAAAGTAATTGCTACACCTAGAACCGCTAGGACAACAGAGATAAATAACAGAACACTAACTATGGTCACGGTTTGATTGATCTGANTTTCCGCCTCATCCTTAACTTCGTCCTTAGTCTGAGCTCTCACCTGTTCATAATCAACAAGCACACTTTCCAGAGCTGCTCTTGCTTGAGTCTCACCGATACCGTCTTTAATAAGTACCCCAACAAAATCATCGGTTTGAGGGGTTAAATTTAGGTTCGAGGANTATACGGACGAATCCAGCAACCAGCCAGAGTCAATTACTGACTTAGAAGAAAATATCCCAGCTACTACAAGATTCATTTGTGTTTGATCCATAAATTCAACGCTGATGAATGAACCTATTTCCAATTCGTACTTATTTGCCTCGTCCTGATGGATATAGAGGGCTTTATCTCCTAATAATGAGCTATCACTCTTCTCAAGACCTATGTTGAAATAGTTTGAGACGGAGCTAAGTTCAGCAGAGTAAATGCGCTTGACCTGCTTATCTTCGAAAGTCCTTAATCCCTCATTAGAGTATTGCATTGGAAGTACATCTTTGACTTCAGGCAATGAAGCTATTTCACTGGTAATTNTTGGGCTAAATCCAAGCGGCTCAGGCCCGAGGCTTTCTCCTTGAACCCACCAATCAGAAATTACGTCCTCTTCTAAAATATCCCCAACTGTTGCTTTCAAAGATTCAGATACAACTGAAACAGTCGCAACTAACGCTAACCCAATCATCAAAGCAGATGCAGCAGTTGCTGTTCTCTCTGGATTGCGTCCAGCATTTGATCGAGCCATTTTGCTNGGCACNCCTAANCGTGANGCNGGTGTTCCAAGAAGNTTNGTAACAGGCTCTGCGAAATATGGACTAAGTAAATTTATGCCCAAGAANCAGTTCAACGCNGCTGCCCCNAGAATNCCNAGAAGCATNGAAGTNCTNAAATCAGCTGTAAGTGCTAANACAAGAAGNANAAGNCCNACTNAAAGGAATGAAAATTTCCCAGCTAAAACTTGGATTCGGCTTAGGCCTAAGTACAACAATATTCCAGTTAACAATCCGAACAGCAACATAAGCAGCCAATTGTCAACAACAAATCCCAGGATCATTGCGGCGATTCCCAAACCCGTCAAAGTAACTCCGTAGCCTATATGTTTCTGCACGACATATCTTGATAACGAAGTATTTCTAATTGCTGCCATCGGAGAGATAGAACGTGCCTTCATAGCGGGCCACACAGCAGCTATGAAGGTTAAACCAATGCCCAATATTGATCCAACAATAATTGTTGTTGCATTTATTGGAAGAGAATTCTCATCAGGCCCGAACTCCAATGCTGCAAGTAGCTCCTGTAACCCAAATGCGATCGGGAACCCTAACAGTATTCCAAATGCCGTAGCAAAAATACCCACGCACAATGCTTCTGTAACTATGGAGTTAGTAATTTGCTTACCCGTTGCACCCAGCGCTCTGAGCAAACCAATCTCTTGTATTCTCTGACCGACAATTATCGAAAACACGTTATAAATAATGAATGCTGCCACGATTAAAATAATGAACGCAAAAACTAAAAGAATAGTTCTGAAAATATCAATGAATTCATTGAAATTGTCAGCTTGTTCCTCGACTAGATCCTCAACCGTTACTACTTCTAAACCGGTTGGAAGAATATTTTTAATGTTTTTGCTGACGCGTGTTTGGTCAAATCCTGGTTCAACACTCAGGGTTATATCGTCAAACCCGATTCCAGCATTAAAAAATTGAACTGATGCCTCCGTGTTCATGGCGACAATCTTTGCCCCAACAACTGCATTTTCTTCTGGGTCAGCAAAGTTAAAAGTGCCTACAAGTAGAACCTCGAGAAGTCCTGAGGGTGTTTGCAGGGCATACGTTTGCCCGACAACAAAATCATCATCCTCTGCAGTATCAGTATCAACAGCAAACTCTGAATTAGCGGTAGGTGGCCTACCTTCGGCAATGTACAATCTCGGGTTCAGTGCTGTTTCTTCCCAATTGACACCAATGTTGGGTCCACGATTCGCTATCGCTGCGGAACCGTCAGATCTGTTTGGGATGACTCCGAACTCGATTACTCGGGGTTGAACACCTACAACTCCATCAACTGCCAAAAGCTCATCTGGTAAACCAAGGTTGATAGGTGCAGCGTCTAACCGGTTACCAAAGGGAATTTCCGAACGTATCGCAAGGTCATAGCCAGACTCAATATCCTCGCTTAAGTTTCCGAGAGTTGTTCGTAAACTGTCTGTGAAAACAAAGACTGCAGTAGTCAAAGCTACACCTACTAAAACAGCTAAAGATGTAAGAAGGAAACGACCCGGTTTCGAATAGGCATTCTTGACTGCAAGTTGAAATAAAGCCATGTGAGACTCAGCTACCGAAGGTCCGCATCCGGTCAATGATACTGTCGGCCGTAGGCTCAATTATTTCACCAACGACTCTGCCATCTTCCAAAAAAATTACGCGATCCGAGTAACTCGCTGCCACAGGATCATGAGTGACCATGACTATGGTTTGGTTCAAATCCGTTGTAGCGAGACTCATAAAGTTTAAGATTTCGCTTCCTGTTTTTGAATCAAGGTTTCCTGTTGGCTCATCAGCAAAAATGATATTCGGTTTACTTGCGAGAGCTCTCGAAACAGCAACACGTTGCTGTTGGCCGCCAGATAACTCACTCGGTTTATGTTTAAGTCGGTCAGATAAGTTCACAACCTCAGTGATTTGATCAACCCAATCCCTGTCGACTTTGTTGCCAGATAAATCTATTGGGAGTGTGATATTTTCTAAAGCATTTAGAGTCGGCACTAAGTTAAATGATTGGAAAATGAAACCAATGTTTGAGCGACGAAGTAGTGTCAATTCTTTTTCACTTAATTCTGTGAGATCTGTATCTCCTATAAAAACCTTTCCACTAGATAAATTGTCTAAGCCAGCCATGCAATGCATTAAGGTTGATTTTCCTGATCCTGAGGGTCCCATAATCGCCGAAAATTTTCCTGCTTCAAACGAGATATCAACGCTATCTAATGCAGTTACAAGCGTATCTCCTTTGCCGTAAATCTTTGTTGCGCTTGATGCACGTGCAGCGGCAGAGTGAACCTCATTGACGTCGCTCATAGAACCTTCTTTGGGAGTAGATTTGGGGAGTATTACAGTTGCTAGTCTATTGGTTTTTGCAGGCTTATGAGACGTTCATGATCATCAATATATTGACGCATTCTTGAAACCCAGATAAACCGATAATTCTGATAGGTTTCTCTGAAGGTCTCAAGAGAATCTGAGGAATCCTTTGCTAAAGCTAAGTTAGCGGAGTTTACAGTTCCAATCATTGCAGTTAGTTCAGCTCCAATCTCTGGAGAAGGATGCTCAAGTCCCGCTTTCTTAACCTTGTCAAATATTTCTGAACTAATTTCGCCTTCATCAATCTTAATTTTGTTAAAGATTAGTGAGTCGAGTATTTCAAAAAAATGCAGTAAATCACTTTCATATTTTTTATGCCATTGCGAAAGACTTTGTTTACTCGGGATTCTGTCATGTTTCTCTGAATCGGGTATGTCCTGATGCCTATTGCGCTTTCTCTTTTTCTGCGGGACTCGCAATTGAAAGATTTTTGGTTGAGGCTTTTCTCGACCTCCCAACGAAATCGCAAAAATTATGATTAAGCATGCAACTACAACTACACCTGGAATCAATATATTCGAAGACATTATCACTAATCTTAGTGAGATCTAATTTTCATGCATGGCTATGGCAAAGAGTTTTTTCGTAAATGTTGTCTTTCGGTCTAAAATATGTGTACTGTGACATATGACACACACTTCTTCGACTTCAAGATGGTTAGTTGACCGGGGGGCTACAAACCATTAGGAAGTTAAACGGGTGGCTCTAAACAGTTGATGATCATCGGGGGTTAGATCATCAACTGGCCACCTCCCGTTTTAAGAGACGATCTTGACTTGATTCGGAACAGCAACCGTTGTTTGCTTATTGCCACAGCTCCAGCATGAGTCGCCCGGTTTGCCTCTCCATGTAACATCACAGATTTCGCAGGAGATGGTCATTCGCTTTTGCCGTATCTTCCGGATTTTTCCACGTTGAGGTTTCTGCGCCATATGCGGATCGTAGATTCATAATGGACGCAAGCAGCGGATGGTGTGGTCAAATAAAAATTGCAGGCTAGGGTTACGTCAAAACAATAATTGAAAAGGAAACTTATGACTGATTGCCCGAATGCAGATGGTTCCAGCGAACGAATAACTCAATTCGCAGAACAGCCACCTATGTGTATAGACACAACAAAAAACTACACGGCTACGATGGAGACATCAATGGGCGATATGGTCATCCATTTAGATGCTATTAATGCCCCTGTCACTGTGAACAACTTTGTGTTTCTTTCTCGGTACCACTATTACGATGGATTGATCTTTCACAGAATTATTAATGGGTTTATGTGCCAAGGGGGATGCCCAGAAGGTTCCGGAAGAGGAGGACCAGGTTACCGTTTCGAGGATGAACTTCCCGCCCCTGGCCGATACGAAATTGGTTCTATCGCAATGGCTAATGCAGGGCCCAACACTAATGGAAGCCAATTCTTTATAGTGACTGGACAAAGCGGAGTAGGGTTACCACCTCAGTATTCCTTGTTTGGAAAGGTCGTAAAAGGGTTAGAAGTTGCAGATGAAATGCAACGAGTCCAAACTCAGCCCGGAGATAGACCTTTAACAGACGTAGTGATTCATTCGATTCAAATCACTGAAAGTTAATTTAAGTAGGAAGCGTAATTACTCTTCCTCATCTTCAATTAGCGGAATTACAATTTCTTGACCCACTTGAATAAGGTTGTAATCATCTATTCCATTTTCTGCGGCAAGAAGTTCAATAGGAACCCCATAGCTTTGAGCTATTTGACTCAACGAATTACCTGGTTGAACTGTATGGATTAAGGGAGCAGGAGTAGGTATTACAATTTCTGCTGTCGGCGTGGGTTCTACGACAACAGGTGTTTCAGTAATTTCTTCCTCTTGTGTTTCAATTGGTATTTCAACTTCAGTTGTATCCGGTGGTCCGTCATTTGAGTCACTGCTTCCACACGCACTTAATATAAATGAAGCACCTACGATGGCGCACAAGAATATTTTCATTTCATCCCTTTATAGTGTCCTAGTGGGCAGGCTACATCACGAATCTATTTCGGTCCAGACTAATTTTGACTTAAATGTTTAACTAATTTTAAGGATTAAAATAAGTCTAAAGGCCCATTAATGCTAATTCATAGATGTCAGGTTCCATCGTCGCAGCAAAATCTCCGTTGAGGAATATCTCAACATTATCAAATAGCAAGTTGGGGGATGTAAGAGTTACACAGAGTGAATTTGCTACGTTGTTACCAAATATCAGAGTTACCCAACCGCCTCGAAGAGCTGTGCCTACAGCACTTACTTTTCTGGGATCAAATGGGCCAGAGAAGTAGTCGCTTCTGAAATAAATTAAGCCAATAGAAAATCCTTTCAACATGTAAGCATGCTCACGATCTGAAAAAGATTCTAATTGGGCTTTTAAAAGATTCGCATCGCTTGATTCTCCAATCATTTCAACAATGTTCCCTCCACGAATTTGTAATACAACAGGGCTTTTCACTAGATGAAGAGCATCGTTTACGATATCGCCGGGCATTAAAACAATCTCTCCATCTAATCCAGTTGCATCAGTGGAAAAGTTGATATAGCCGGCTGGCCAGTTTGCCAGATATCCTTCTTTTTCAGGCACTCCGGTATAGCTATCATTCTTTAAAGCATCAGTGCTGAACATTAGATTAGTTCCAGCTTCAGTGTTGATAGATATGTGTTCCGTGTTAGGAAGCAGGGTTTGTATCCGGTCCGATCGTTGCAGCACTCCTGCGCTGGTCATCGAATGACTATAGGGTTCAAACTCTGAAGTTCTAATGCAAAGGATACGTTTCTGATTTAGACGAGAATTCTCAATAATTTCATGTGTAAGGCTATTAGTAAGATTTATTACTAAATCAGCTTGGGTTAAAGCACTACGAAGGCCTTCGCTTTGAAGCTTGATTGTTGTTGTCTCTTTCTGGTCCCACTGGATGTTGAAGATATCAAAACGGCAACCCAATTTCTCCAGACCATCCAGATTGTTTGCTTGAAATTGATCAGTTACTAAATTATCGGTCAGTATAACAACATAGGATCCTTCGGTTACCCCACATAATTCAAATTGCTGAGAAAGTGTTTCAGGTGAAATCCAAGAAATAATCATGCCTCCTACGTCTCTATCATCTTAAGTCAAAAGCAAACAATCGCCTCTTTAAATGTGAGATCGCTTCGCTCAAAACAGCATTGTGTCGGGTTAAATACTTTGCTTAGATTTACAAAATCATAAATTTTCGTACATAGTCACAACCCTTGAAGACTTGATGAGGTACTTTTTTCACGTGGAGAGAACTGATTATTGCAACCGAGTTGGATGTGCCCGAGAAGCGGCATGTGTACTTCTAATGATTCCGCAAAGCAGGAGAGCTTGGATTGTTGATACCGATCACGATAAAGCTATAGACGGCTCGGCTTTATGTGAAATTCATGCGGCTAGAATTACCGTTCCACAAGGTTGGGAACTCATCGATGAGCGATCTACCGGTCGCAAAAAAGTGAGAAAGTCTAAAAAGGCTATGAAGCGTAAAGAGGCTAAGGCTAAAACCGAAGTTGAGATATTGCAAGATGCCTACGTGGAACCTGAAATCAATATAGAAATCCCTATTGAAGATGTTCATGCGCAACAAGAAATTTCAGCACCGATAAGCATTGATCTTGAAGAAGCCGCCCCCCCTATTGAAGAACTCGTTTCTGAGCCTTTTGAAGACGGATACCTGCATGTGGTGCCAGATGATTATTCAGAGGAAGAGGTAACGCAAGGTACATTTTGGGATGAAGAACAGGATATGCAGCCCAGTGAAGAGAATCCTCTTCTCCAAAGAGCATTCCGAGTCGTGAACGACGACTGAACACCCAGATAGAGTTGTTGACAAAACTGTAGACAAAGGCACTAATGTCATTGTATGACTGATAATGAAGGTTCAATAACAACAGAAGTAAAGGATCATATCCTTCTCATAGGTTTAAATCGTCCAGAAAAACTAAACGGTTATACCCCAACCATGGCAACCCAACTCGTCGATGCAATGACAGAACTTGATACTAATGACGAATTATGGGTCGGTGTTTTATTCGCACATGGTGACCATTTCACAGCTGGCCTTGACTTGCCAAAATGGACAGACAGAATGTCTTCGAATGACAGATCTCATACCGATCAGAGTTCTCGCGTGGACCCCATGGCATTAGGACGTGCATGTAGAAAACCCATTATCACTGCAGTGAAGGGCATCACGTATACATTTGGCATTGAGCTTGCTTTAGCTGGTGACATAATCATCGCCGCTGATAATTGCCGCTTCTCTCAGCTGGAACCAGCTCGCGGAATACACGCTACCGGTGGGGCTACTATTCGTTTCGTTGAACGTGGCGGTTGGGGCAATGCAATGTATCACCTTCTTACATGTGATGAATTTGATGCTGAAGAAGCATATCGGATCGGTCTTGTTCAGGAGATAGTTCCGGTTGGATCTGAATTGACAAGAGCGCTGGATGTAGCAGCAAGGATATGCGAAATGGCACCACTAGCAGTACAAGAAACCAAAGCATCATCAAAGCGCTGGATTGATGAGGGGTTCAAGGCAACTGTTAATGCTATGGGGCCAGTTCAATCAAAATTGTTAGCTTCAGATGATGCTAAAGAGGGAGTTGCGTCATTTGTTGAACGAAGATCAGCTCAATTTAAAGGCCGATAAGAGTCCAATTTGGAACCATATATCCCTCGTTACGCCAAACCGACCCAATCGACTAGCAGCAGAATTCTGCGCTGGATGATACCTATTATCCTGCTTGCCCTCGGAGCGGCGGTCGGAGCATGGATCTGGCTTTTAACGCAATCAACTGAGTCAATAGAAGAAGTTTTTCAAACTCCTGAGGTCATTCCTACGCCTATTCCAACTGTCATACCGGAAGTTGAGGCCCCTCTCGAACCTGAACCTGTGCCGAGCGTGATGATCTCCCCAGACCCCTACCCAGGTTGGGTTGACCCTTCATCAGTAGGTTCACCTTGGGGTACAACAGTTGACGGATTGCTTACTTTTCGCGGAAACCCAACACGAACCTTTTATGGAACAGGCCCAATACCAAGAAACCCTGAATTGAAATGGCAATACCCTCGTAACACTCTCCTGTGTGGCACTACCATGCTTGATTACCAATACGAGGAATGGTGCGGTCTTGGGTGGACAGGGCAACCAGCTATTTTTGAACGTGATGGCATCACCTGGACCATCTTTGGTGCTTTAGACGGAGCTATTCATTTTCTTGACGCTGATACAGGAAACCAACTATTAAAACCATTGCAAACAGATGACATCATCAAGGGATCAGTGACCGTAGACCCAGACGGTTTCCCAATCGTATACGCCGGTGGCAGAGATGACTTACTTCGGCTCGTGGCGATAGATCGGGGGGAACCATTAGTTCTTTGGAGCCTCGACTCAGACACTGTTGAAGGAAGCGTATGGAATAATGACTGGGATGGCGCACCGCTCGTAATTAATGATTATCTCTTCGTAGGTGGAGAGAATTCAGTATTTCACATCATTAAACTCAACCGGTCATATGACGATGACGGTTTCGTAATGGCGGAGCCAGAACTCGTTTTCGCTGCGCCCGGATATGACGATGACTTGATAAATACCGTTGGAAGTAATGTCTCCATCGAAGGTTCCGTTGCCATCAGCGGAGATACTGCATATTTCGCGAATTCTGGAGGTCTTGTTCAAGGATGGGACTTGTCGTTGCTCTCGGTAGGTGATGATCCTGTTCGCAATTTTCGTTACTGGGTTGGTGATGACGTAGACGCAACAATTGTTGTAGATGAAGAAGGTTATTTGTATGTTGGCGTTGAATACGAAAGAGGATTTAACCGCTCATTGCAAGTAGGGCAGTTCATCAAATTAGACCCTTCCAATCCCGATGATCCACTCGTTTGGTCAATATTTGACAACGATGAACTACCAGATGGTGTTTGGGCAACAGCCGCTCTGCACAAAGATTTAGTCATCATTGTTACCGACTCAGCGCGGGTTATAGGAATAGATAAGATCACAGGTGAAATCCGTTGGGAATTCCTCATTCAAGGCCCCTTGTGGAGCTCTCCTGTCGTTATCGATGACGTTCTCCTGCAAGCTGATTGCAGTGGCTTCCTGAATGCTTACGACGTGAAAGACACAAGTATAAAGCCTGAACGACTTTGGCGTTTCCCCGTAGGTAATGGTTGTCTGGAGGCCACTCCGGCTGTATGGGATGGAAAAATCATTATCGGGAATAGGGATGGGAAAGTCATCATGATCGCTGAG
>PATL01000023.1 GCA_002713605.1 bacterium | reverse complement strand
TGCTTCAGGGTCTTTGTTGATAGCAATGATCGTTTTGGACCCTTTCATACCAACCATATGTTGCGTAGCTCCAGAAATTCCAGCAGCAATATAGACATCTGGTTTCACAACTTTTCCAGTTTGTCCTACTTGATAGCTGTAAGGCACCCATCCAGCATCAACTATTGCCCTAGACGCACCAGCCGCTCCCCCAAGTTTGCCTGCTAGGTCCTCAATCATTTGGAAATTTTCGGGTTCTCCGAGCCCACGCCCACCTGAGACAACTATTCCAGCCTCATCTAGCTTAGGCCCGTCCGATTCTTCAACGAAACGGTTTGTAACTTTCGCTGATCCGGTTGTACCCAGGTCTGGAATTGTTATTGTTTCGACTGTGGCGGCGGCGCCTCCGACATTTTCTGCATTGAAGGATTTGGGACGTATGAGAAAGATACCGGGCGTTTCTCCTGTGAACCTAGTCTTAACATTTGTTGCTCCACCAAAAACAGGCTCAACACCGATTAAGCCATCGTTATCTAGCAAATCAACAATGTTGGTGATTACAGGTGCGTCCATTTTGACTGAAAGCCGCCCAGCGACGTCACGACCGTCGTAAGTAGTTCCAAACAGTATTGCTGCAGGAGACTCTTCGGAGGCTTTGGCAGCAACTGCTGAAGCTAGCGCCGGTCCTGTTAACCCATTATTCAGGTCTCCAGTCGTGAGTATTCTCGTAGCGCCGTGCTCCCCTAATTCACCTGCTGCTTGTTCTGCGTCAGAGCCAGCATGAAAAACGGTGACATCTCCTAGTTCCCTAGCTTTTGCTAGTAGTTCTAGAGTTATTGAGGAAACGACCCCATCTGATGTTTCTGCGTGTACCCATATATTTACCATGGTGCCTCCTATATAACTTTCATCTCTTGGAGAAAGGTTACGATTCTCTCATGGCCGTCACCTTCATCTTCTATAATCTCACCAGCTTCCCGTTCGGGGGCAGGATCGATCGAAACTATTTCTTGACGTCCACCTGCCCAACCTACGGTGCTAGTCTCAATCCCGAGGTCTGCGAGACTTAACTCTTCGACTGGTTTTGATTTTGCTGCCATGATTCCTTTGAACGAGGGATATCGCGGTTCCACAACACCAGCAGTTACGGATACTAAAGCTGGAAGCGGACAGTCGACCTCATCGTATCCATCTTCTGTTTGCCTTTTCACGGCGACATTCCCACTGTCAACGGTTACTTCCTTTGCAAAGGTGACTGATGGGAGGCCAAGTAGCTCTGCAACTTGCTCGGGAACTGTGCCCGTGTATCCATCGGATGACTCTGTTGCAGCCAAGACTAGGTCTGGCTCTGTTCTTTGTATAGCTGCGGCAAGAACTTTAGCTGTACTTAAGGCGTCGGAACCAGATAAGGCGTCATCGCTTACAAGGATGGCGCTATCAGCACCCATGGCTAAAGCGTTGTTTAGCCCATTCCTCTCGTTATTTGGCACCATAGAGATAAGAACCACTTCGCCGTCTTCTCCTACTAACTGGAGTGCCATCTCAACTCCGTACGAGTCGGATTCATCTAGAATAAGCTTTACATCTCTTTTTAGGGTTTTAGTTTCTGGATCAATTGCACCAGGATCTGCTGGATCTGGAATCTGCTTTACGCAAACTGCTACTTTCATTATTCCTTCTTTTCTAGTTTGTGTATTAAGTCTTTTCTTCATAAGACCTTACAGCAGGTTTTCATGTATGCCATAACTGAAGAATGTGAGGAATGTCACAGCTTGCTTACAAATTTCCTAGAATGGTTATGTGAAAATAATGTTCCTCGTAAACCCTGCAGCATCCTCTGTCACTCCGAGGACCCGAGTGGTCATCCAAAAAGCATTAGCTGCTGATCATGAAGTTGTGTTGGCAGAGACGATACGCCGTGATCATGCAACGCGCTTAGCCAAACAAGCAGTTGAGGACGAGTTTGATGTCGTTGTCGTATTGGGAGGAGATGGGACTTTAAATGAAGCCGCTAATGGACTTATTAATTCACGAACTGCCCTTGCAGTTCTTCCAGGTGGATCGACTAACGTCTTTGCAAGGACGCTTGGACTTCCAGATGACCCCGTTGAAGCAACAGGAATTCTTTTAGAAACTATGGGTAAAGCTACCCCTAAGTCGGTCGGTTTAGGATGCGTTAATGGCCGATATTTCTTGTTCCATGCGGGGATGGGCTTTGATGCGGCGGTAGTCGCCGAAGTAGAAAAACGTGGACGTCTTAAAAGGTACGCAAGCCATGCCTTGTTTGTTTACGCAGCAATAGATACATGGTTAAGGCATTATGATCGCAAGCGACCGGCTTTCAGGCTAAAGCACAGCGATGGGTCAGTTATACCCAATTCCAAGTTCGCAATCTGCCTCAACACTGACCCTTACACGTATCTTGGGAGCAAATCACTGAAGTTGTCTTCTGATGCTGGTCTTGATCAAGAGCTCGTGACGATAAGCATCAGTAGTCTCAGCGTCAATAGAATGCTTGGATTAGTTAGTGCTGCAATTCGCGGTTCAACAGCCTTTCATAATTACTCTTATATTGATTACAAATCTGATGTGTCGTCTTTCGTAATTGAGGGACATAGACCGTTCCCTTATCAAGTGGATGGGGATTATTTGGGTGAAGTTACAAGTTTAGAGTTTAGTTATGCGCCAAGAGTACTTGAACTTATCACACCAAATCCTGAACTTCTCGGCCTCTCTAGCTAGCAAAGATAGATTTCGGGTTTCCAGTTTGCGACTACGGTGATTTATTTACTTTCTTTGGTGTGTATGCCAATACTTTCGTAGCAAAAGTTTTATCTGAGAAGGTTCCTTAGAGATTTCTTTGGAGTGAATTTATAAAGTCTTTACAGTTATTTTTGGACCTACCTCTTCTATGATTCCTTGCCCAAAATAATGAATGTTTGACTAGTAATCGTTGATGAACGCTTTTACCATGTCAACCTCGTCAGTGATTATTGAATTTACCCCTAAATTAATTAGTCTTGCAACCAACCTCTGTTCGTTAACTGTCCATACATTTACTTCAATATTAGTTTCCCTTGAAGCGCTCATGAACTCCTCGTCCACGAGCGAGTGGTGGGGGTGAACGGCTTGAAAATTATTTTCTGCAATTGTTTCAAATAACATAGACTTTTCCCAGTCCTCTTGAGCCGAAAGATACCCTAGCTTGATACTCTGGGAATATTCCCTCAGGTTTTGGAGAATCTCTAAATTAAATGAGGATATCACTGGCGGCGTGCAGTTTATATTTCCGTTGACTTCCAATATGACCTTTTCAGTTAAACGTTTTAGGTCTGTGGCAGGAGATACCTTCAGCTCAATATTAAGCGGAATCATACTGAAGTCATTCAAAACATTATTTAGGGTTGGAATGAAGTTAGGTAAGTCCTCCAGTGTTGATTTCTCAATATCTATTCCCTCACAAGTCTTGTCGTGGTGAATTGCCAAATGGTTGTCTTTGGTTAGCCAAACGTCAAGCTCTATCATGTCTGCTTCTTGATGGACAGCTGCATGGAAAGCTCCAAATGTGTTCTCTTTATATTCAGAGCAAACTCCGCGATGGGCACAAACTTGAACCATGTTTTGGTACCTTACCTGACATACGCTTTTCCATACATTTCAGCGTTTCAACAAAATTAACATATACCCCATGTGCCACTTGTCACACAATAAGAAAACGTGTATCGTCTAAAGAAGATCATTAAGTAATGATCTGTAAGAGTCGCTTAGTGCTTTGCGGAGGGCCTGTGGCAATTCAAACAATACCTTATTATGACCGGCAAAGGGACTGGCGAGAGTTAGCGCTATGTAAGGACACTAGCCCGGAGCTCTTTTTCCCTATAGGCAACACCGGAAGTGCATTAGATGCAATTTCTTTAGCTAAAAATGTTTGCTCTCGGTGCCCGTCCCAAATTGAGTGCTTGGAGTATGCGCTTGACTCTAATCAGGATAACGGTGTTTGGGGTGGAAGATCAGAGGAAGAGCGAAGGCTTATCCGTAAACAACGCCGTTCATAATTGACATTTGCTCATAAACAAAACTAGAGAGCTGAATTTTCGCCTAATTGGGGTATGCGTATTAGGGCGACAGTCCCTGATGGATCTTTAGGGAATAGTTCCACATTGCCCCCAAGGTCTGTCTCGATCAAATTTCTAACGATCGTCAACCCAAGACCGAAATTTTTTTCATCAAAGGTTTCTGGTAGTCCCCTACCATTATCCGTAACCGTAATCTGGAAGGTCTCATTCGTTGAACCGAAGTGAATTATCACCTTCGGTTTTTCTGGAGCGAGGAAATCCCTGAATCCATGTTGAATTGTATTTTGCAAGAGTTCGTTTAGGGCAACTGCTAAGGCTGTCGTCTCTGCTGATGGGAAGTTTGCGGCATCTCCTTCAATCATAAAATCAATAGTAATTTCAGGGCTAGTTAGCCCCTCTGAGACCAGTCGCACAAGCGGCTTGATAATATCGTCGAAGCAAATGCTTGCTTCCGGATTATGCGAGAGAATTTCATGGACAACGGCAATGGAGCGAATGCGTCGAACGGAATCATTTATTGCTTCTTGTGCCTCCTCGGCTACTAATCGTCGAGATTGAAGATGAAGCAGTGATGAAATTGTTTGTAGATTATTTTTTACTCTGTGGTGAATTTCCGCAATAGTTGAATCTTTTGACCGGATTAGTTTATCTCTCCGTCTCAGTTCAGAAATATCGCGTATGAGGAGTAGCGCTCCAGTCATCTCTTCCCCTTCTAATAAGGGAATTCCCTTTAAGGTGACCGTTTGACCACCCAAAGATATTTCATCAGATTGAGGTCGCTGAGTAGAAAGAATGAGTGGGATTGATTCGCATTTTAGTTCTTCCACCCCAAGTCTTTTTCCTTCCACCTGATCTACTTTTAGCCTGCTCAAAACCGAGACTGAGTTTGGCGATGCGAAACGGACATATCCTCTCGCGTCTAATTCAATTACCCCATCACTCACTCTCGGCGTAAATTCGGTTTCTACCTGAGTTCCTTTAAAGGGATATTTCCCTTGCGAAATCATGACTCCCAATTTTCTGAATAACGAGAAGTAGGTCATTTCTAGCTCGCCTGCGACTCGTTGATCATCAGGCGAAAAGTCACGCGAGAGTATGGCTATGACTTTACCGTTGAAGTTGACAGGAATACACAAGGTCCTAATTCTTTCAACATTGGTCGCTGACAGTAATCCTCCGTCAATGCTTTCTAATGTTTTGCGAGCTTGATCAAGGAAAGGACGTTCACCTGGCTGAAAGACCATTCCTTCCATTTTGGTTCGATAGATGCTTCTGCTTGTAGTTGGTCGAACATGAGCGACAACAGTATAGGGTGATACAGGAATGTTGAGATCAGGTGCACATAATAGTAAATCAGCGAACGAAAGATCAGCGAGAAGGTCCCATGACCGAATAAGGTCATCAAGGTATGAGAGTTCGTCTTGATTTAGTTTCTTCTCTAACGCCGTGAGATCATTCATGGCTTACCGGCATTTGAAATAGTTAAGCTCCGAAACCAATTTTCGGCGCAGATTGTGAGCCTATATCAATAAATGTTATTTTTGACGCAGGCACTCCTAGTATTCGGCCATCTTTGTCAGTGAGCCATAGAGTCCCAGTTGAAGTTTCAAGGGCATTATCAATTTGCGACTTGAGCGCAGTTAGTTCTGTATCCTCTGCCATTTCAAGTTGGATTTCTTTACCGGCTTCACCGACTCCTACTCGTATAATCATTTGTTTCCTCTCCTAGTTATTGAAGTATATTAAGTCCTTTGTTGTACCTTCTTGTTGGAGCTAGCTCAACATCAATAGTCTCAACGATTTCTGCGAACACCTTCCCAGCTTCACTATCAGGGTTAGTTGCAGCTAGCGGCTTTCCCGAGTCAGACCCTTCTCTTAGTTCTTGCACCAAGGGAATCTGTCCTAGAAGAGGCACTTCCAGACGATTAGCTAGATCTTCACCGCCACCATGGCCAAAGATGTAATAGCGTTTGTCATCATCGCCGGTGAACCAAGACATGTTCTCAATCACGCCTTTAACTTCCAAATTTACATTCTTTGCCATAAAAGCAGCTCGCTGGGCGACCTTTTGCGCTGCTGGTTGAGGGGTTGTTACGACATAAAGCTCGGAGCGAGGCAAAAATTGAGCTAGTGATAAGGCGATATCCCCTGTTCCAGGTGGTAAATCAATCAACAAATAGTCGGGGTCGTCCCAGAAGACATCGGTGAGGAATTGCTCGAGAGCTTTATGTAGCATTGGGCCTCGCCAAATTACCGGCTGGTCTTCACGTGCGAAGAAACCCATAGAAATAGCCTTAACACCGTGCACATGAGGGGGTATGAGCAAATCGTCGATAACGGTTGGAGGTTTATCAATTCCTAACATACGAGGTATAGAAAATCCCCATACGTCTGCATCGACGATTCCTACGCTTTTCCCTCTGTTTGCGAGAGATATTGCAAGGTTTGCAGATACCGAAGACTTTCCAACTCCACCCTTGCCAGAGGCAATGAGGAGCACACGAGTTTTGCAAGATGGATCAGCGAAAGGTATGACTCTTCCCTCGGCATGACCATGAGCTGGTTGGGATCCTGCTGTAGATGCAGGGTCGCCGTGAACTATTTCACGCACTTTTGAACGCTCTTCATCATTCATTACACCAAAATTAACTTGGACTGTGTTGATTTTATTTGTTCCTAACAGTGCTTCACTTATGTCATTTTCAATTTTTGCTTTGAGTGGACACCCTGCAGTGGTGAGCAGAACTTCTATTGTTACCTGATCGTTGTCTACAACTACACTTTTAACCATTCCTAGTTCAACGATGCTTCTATTAAGTTCTGGGTCCTGAATCGGTTTTAGGACTTCATAAATCTCTTCGGTTTCTATGGTCATTAACTATTTCCTATCCGATACCTAGTGTACGCCTTTTAGAGTCTTGATCTCAACGCGTGCTGACATAGTTAAATTACTTTCTAGGACGATGCTTAGAGTGCTTAGATATAGCGAGAGCCCATTTATTCTCCACAATTCAAGGATGAATACAGGTTGTTAACTTGCTCCGACACTTGGCTTGGTGATTGTGTGGCTTCTAACTCTAAGAGCCCAAAGACAGTATCCAGATCCCTACATGCTACTTGTGAGTCAGTACCAGAAATTAATATGGCGCGGGTGAGAAGCACCTCAATATTGCTGGGATTCTGACTCACTGCAAAATTGATTTGATTTATTGCGCGTTGGTAAAGTGCCACGTCACCTGTTTGGGCCAAAAGCAAAGCTTGTCGGCTTAATGCCTCTGGATTAGAAGGGTCCTCTTCTACAATGGCTCGGAATAGCTTAAGGGCGCTTACACTTCTTTGCTCCTTATCGCTCTGGAGAAGGTAGTTAGCTGCTTCGAGAGCAATTTGGGTATTCATCTCTAATTCATCGAGCTTGGGTTGCTCAGTATTTTGAAGAAGGTCATATTTCGCCTCTGCGTATACCTTTCCTACTAGCCCTTGGCTATCAAGAACACTGCGCAATTGAGAGGTGATTTCGAGTTGCTGAAGTTCCTTGAGCTCGATGAGGGCTTCGGAAAACCTTGACTCATCAGATAGCGCGATGGTTAAGAAAACTATTGCATCAGCAAATTCTGGGTTAAGTATACGTACTTCTCTCCAGTCTTTGATCAGCGGTTCACTAGCTTCACCTATCCTGTACTGCAACCAAGCTCTGTATGTTAGTGCTTCAACATTGCTCGGTTGATCTTCGAGCACTTCATCATAAATTGAGATTGCCTCACCCCATGTTCCAGAGTCACTGAGCAGCAGTTGTGCATCTTGGAGTTTGGTTACAGTACTTTTCCTGATACTTCCAGTTATTGTCTCAGAACCTTTTCTCTCTCCTGACGAGTTTGCAATCGCTATACCTGAGATAAACGCAATTACAACGAGGAAAATGACTGTAAACCAAGTTTTCTTTGCGTTTCGCAGCTCCGGTTCTTTTCTGCTGGGGGTTTCTTGTTTCGTTAACTGAATAAGTCTTCGTTTGTAGCTACGAGTTAACTCAATATAGTCCTTTTCAGTAATGTCTCCTTTGGCTAATTCGCGATCTAGGTCGTCTAGTGATTTGAGAAGGAAATACTTTTCTTTTTCAGAGCTATCTTGAGCCATTTTTTCTACTTATGTGCTGAGGTCATTTGGCGAAGCTTCTGAGTCAAAGCGGTGACTTTTACGTATTGCTCGGACTTGTTCTTCTTCATCTTTTGTTAACTCAATTCCCGTAGAGTCTGCTTTTCTTCTAGAAAAAGCTAATGTCAAACCACCAAGTGCAATCCCGACTACTAAGAATGGAGTGATCCAAACTAGAGAGTCAAACCCAGACGCGCTCGGATTTAAGTTTACCCATTGTCCGTATTGCTCTTCATAGTACGCTCTAATTTCTGAATCACTGCGTCCTTGATCTACTTGTTCCTTTATTTCAGCTCTTATTACCTGCGCTATAGGTGCTGAACTTTCAGAAACTGGCTGACCTGAACATTGCGGGCAAGCTATTGTCGCTGCTAGTGAGGCCGCTCGCTCAGATGGCGTCTCTGGATCATCTGCGTCAAAAGAGCCAAACAAAAGGGCGACTACNGATACGAGCGCAAGCATCACCCATGAGAGGATTCTTGTATTAACCTTAACTAGCATTCGATACCCGCCGCTAATTTCTCATACGTGATCGGGCCGACAATTTTCTTAGCGACTAATCCATTTGGTGCAATTAAAACTGTCTCAGGTGCAGTCATAATGCTGTAATTGATAGCTACTCGATTAGTCCCCTCATCAAGAAGCACTGGCCAGTCCCCGCCGTACTTCTCAAAGAAGCGTTCAATGTCTTTGGCGTTGTCGTTGAATGCCACAGATACAAGNTTAGTNTTGCATTTCNCACCNTTACTTGANAATNCGCCTTCNTNATGGAAAGCAAGCAACTCATCGTGTTCAANNATGCATCCTGNGCACCAACTTGCAAAGAAATTCACAGCGACCCATACCTGATCTTTTGGAATTAATGCTCGATTCTTAATCAACACATCCTCTAGGTCAAATTCTCCACCAGTAACCGTGTTTGCTAAGAACAAGGGAGCTGGTTCGCCAACCAAGTCAAAATTAGGTTGATTAGATTGTGTACCTCGAGTCGCTAGAAGGGTCACAAAGCCTACAGATAGAACCGCCAAAATAATTAATCCGGACTTTCCTAAACTCATCTTTCCATCTCTTCTGCCTGCACACTAGATTTTTTCAGCATTGCTAAGGTCTTCTTTCGCTTCGTTGATGGGATGGCTGACAGTGCACTTCCAAATAACATTACGAATCCCCCTACCCAAATCCAGACGAGAAGGGGTTGTTCAGTTATTTGTAGGACTATGGATTGATCATCGTCCTCCGGAGGGTCTAGAAGTGCCACTTGAATATCCTTTACGGATGAAGTCTTTGTCGTTGGCGACGGAACTAATTGACCAGAAGCAGTGAAACGCTCGATGGATGGTTGAAGTATGTCTCCATCAACCCTTATTTGGACTTTTTCTTGTATTCGATTTGAGTAGATAATCTGTTCGGAGGATTCGTAAGTGATATCTGCACCTCCAAAATTGACTGTCTCTCCGGGATCTAATGTAAACGATGATTGAGAGACGTAAGACGAGCTGGCTATCAACCCAAGGGACAACATAACTACGCCCAGATGAACTACCATCCCGCCATTAGATCTTCCTACAAAACCTCTCACTTTGTTACGGCGTACGGACAGCGCTAGGTGACGAATAGCGCTCGTCCCTGCGAAACCTGCAAAACCAAACCCCAGTAAAGGGGTAAATCCCCTAGCACCGACTAAAACTGCGATCACGAGAGATAGGGCACCCCCCCATGCAGGCCATTCAAGTCGGTCTCTGAGTAGTTCTGTTCCTGCTTTTCTCCAAGGCAGTACAGGAGCGATAGCCATTAGGAAAAGTATGACGAATCCTATTGGCNTTGACATNTTNTCAAAATAAGGTGCTCCNACGGAGATTTGNCGGTTCTGAGTTGCTTCAACTATNANTGGAAAAATNGTNCCNANAAGNATTACAAAGGCNAAAGCGCCGAATGCAAGNTTNTTTGCTAGGAAGGCCCCCTCACGAGACAGAGCTGAATCTATTCCGCCTTGTGACCGAAGCCGGTCCCCGCGCCAAAAGATAAGTCCGAGTACGACTAATAGAACAAGTGAGAAAAACCATAATAGCCATGGACCTATCCCGCCTTCGGAGAAGGCATGTACAGATGCGATAATTCCGGATCGAGTTATGAATGTGCCGAGAATAGTCAATAAGAAGGTTGAACAGACTAAAGACAGATTCCAGACTCGCAGTAGCCCCCTCCTTTCTTGAGCTAGAACGGAGTGCAGAAAAGCAGTCCCCGTTAACCACGGGAGTAGAGACGCATTCTCAACAGGGTCCCAACCCCAGTATCCACCCCAACCAAGGACATCATATGCCCACCAAGCTCCGAGTATTATCCCAAATGTAAGGCATGCCCATGAGAATAAAGTCCATCGTCTAGTGATTAGTAACCAACCTTCACCCAATCTGCCAGTTATTAGTGCAGCTATCGCAAAGGCAAAAGGCACGGTGAAACCGACGTAACCTAGATAGAGAATTGGGGGGTGGAAGGCTACCAATATATGGTTTTGTAAAAGTGGGTTCGGTCCGGGCCCGTCGTATCCCACCGGCGGCTTAAAGGATTGGAAGGGGTTAGCCGGACCAAGCATTAGCAGTGCGAAGAACGCTGTGACCAAGAACATTGTAACTAAAGCCCAAGATACCATCGGGTCTGAAAGCCTGTTAGAAAATTTCTTTGCAACAATGGCTAAGTACCCAGCCAATACTAAACCCCAGAGAAGGATCGACCCTTCAAGAGCTGACCACATAGTTGCAACATTGTAGAGAGGCGGCGTTAAAGAACTGCCTTGTTCAGCGACATATTTAATAGAAAAGTCTCTTGTTATTAATGCTCTTTGCATAGCAAAAGTTGATATTGCCATTCCTACAAAGGCAACCCAGGCGTATTTAGCGCCTACTGCTCGTAAACGCTCTCGAGACTTTTTAAGCCCAGCGACTATAGTAAGCGATCCAGTTAAGGATGCTGCAAGAGTGAGTACTATACCTAGGGATCCAATTACAAGGTTCATAACATTCCTAAGAGTCAGGTACTTTCGGTATTTGCCCCCGTTCCTCTGCGTCGTCTAATCGTTCCTCACGGTAGTCATTGTCATGCTTTACCAGAATTCGATTTGTTAAGAACCACCAACCATCATTCGCACCGTTTGGGAATATGAATCCCGGTTTAGGTAAAGGTCCCTGATTCCACTTACCTTCAAGCACCACAGGTATACCTTCATCGAAGAGATCGGGTGGAGTCCCTGTGCTGACTATATCAACAAGGACGCCATCAAAGGAGATTGTAAAGAAGGTATATTCGTTGCCATCTATGATTACCGTCTGGTCTGACGTAGCGCTCGAAATTGGTGATCCCAATATCTGAAATCTTCTGTCCCCCAGTTGAGATCTTTCCTCAACTGCCTCATCAGCGGGGAGAAAGGACTGGCTATTAGTTATCAGAAACCAAACAAGCACAATTACAGCAATAGCTATAGCCAACAATGCAAGCACCGGAAGCCATTTAGGAGTCAGCCTTGCTTTAGGAACTCTAGGCGAGAGGTCCATTTGAATATTTTGTTCGTCCATTTCTTACCCTAATCTGTTGATGAGGTCATCCACCTTTGACGGCCATGGGGAACTTGTCGGGTTAGCTGCTTTCCTTTTCTTACCACTCGCCACGCATAAATAGATAATGAAATTAAAGAAATAGACCACCCCGCTATCAGATAACCGAGATGAGTCATTGAACTTCACCATTTCGTTGATGGTTTGAATTTCCTTCGCCAAAGTTTCCTTCGTTTAGTCTTTCTTCAATTACCCCCGCTATTCCATCTGTTTCTATCTCTGTAACTAACCACCCCACGCGGAATCGGTGGGTCATCAACCAAAGAAACGAAATTCCTACGATTACGAAACCTAAAAACAATGTAAACAATGTAAGATTTTCAAGCTTTCCGTCTGTCAAGGAAGACTTCTGATGGAGTGTATTATTCTCCCACCATTCAACTGAACGGTTGACGATAGGTATATTGACTGCCGCAATTATGCCAACCACTGAGGCACGCTTAGCTCTCAAATCGGGATTAGCTGGAACTTGACGCAACGCTAAGTAGCCTAAAAGCATCAAAAACAGAACAAGGGTCGTTACCAAGCGAACATCTCCCCATTCCCACCAAGTATTCCATGTTGGCCTTCCCCAGATACTTCCAGTAGCGAGAACTAAGCCACAAAGTATTAGGCCAATTTCTGCTGATGCATGTGCGACAGTGTCCCACCAGCGAGATTTTTTCCAGAGGTAGAAAACACTACCTATTCCGGTTGTGATTATGGCCACGTAAGCGAATATTGCCATTGGTACATGCACATATATCAGCCTGACAGCATCGTCCATATTGTCATCAGCTGGGCTGAGGAAGAAAGAGAATATCAGAAGTGTTGGAATTCCTAGGAGCAAAGAAATTCCCATGAATCTGGTTCCTCGTGAAGTTGTGAATTCTTGCTTGTCTGTGCGCTGCATTACGTATCCTCTATTATATTCCCATA
>PATL01000022.1 GCA_002713605.1 bacterium | reverse complement strand
GTAAAAGGGGGATGGCCTGCTTCGGAATATTGAGAATAGAAAAGCTAAAGAGGTCAGTGACCGCTCTCCTCCGGATAGTAGAGAAAGCTTTTTGATATTTTTGCCCGATGGTTTTGCTTCTATTTCTATTCCAGTTTCGAGAAGGTTTTCGGGGTCAGTGAGTTTCAATGCTCCTTCCCCGCCGGGGAAGAGTGTTGAGAAAAGGTTTGTGAAATTGATACTGATATCAGCAAAAGCTCCGCTGAATACCGTAATGATTTCTTCATCTATGCTTTTTATTACTTTGTTTAATTCTCTACGAGAATTTCTTACGTCTTGAAGTTGCTCTTGAAGGAATTCATACCTTGCATTCAGTTCTTCATATTCTTCCAGAGCTAGAGGGTTGATCGGTCCCATAATTTTTAATTCTCTCTCAAGTTCTCTTACCCGGCTTTTAGGAGTGACGTCTTGAAGTGGAGGCATCTCAGTTGAAACGGCAACGCCTGGTTCACAATCTAATTCTCTTCTGATCGAGTCAGTGATGGACTCTACCTTCAACATGTACTCAGATTCCCTTAGCTCAGCACGATGGTGTTCCTCTCGAAGTTCCGAGAGATTCTTTTCGTTTTTGCTTCTAGTTGTGCGAAGTTCTTCAAGCTGCGAAATAGTATTCTGAGCTATTTGTGACTGTTCTTTTCGTCGACCTCGTAATTCTTGTAGGTCATTTTCAAGCGCAACTTCCTTTGCTGAAACTATTGACCTTAGGAAAAGCACAAGTTTCAATCGTTTTTCAAGTTTTGTCCGTTTGAATTCAGCGTCGTCCCGCTCATTTGTATAGCCTTTGAGTCGCTTTTCAATTTCGAGTAATCGATCATTAATGTAGGTCTCTCGCTCTCGAATTGAAGCGAAACGAACATCGATATCGGATCGTTTTGCTCCTAACTCAGCCGCTATGGTCTCTAATTCTATTCTTCGAGTTTCTATCGCTTTCGTGCGTTCGATCAATTGGGCTTCATGATCCTCAAGTACAGGGAGTTGATTAGCAAGTTTTGTTTGGAGTTCTATTTGACGATTGATCTCGTGCTGCACAGAAATTTGTTGCTTTTCAAAGTTAGCTAGTTCCACTCGGATAGCTCTGGTGTCACTTTCTGCCCGAGATGCAGCTTCCTTCATTTCTTGAAGGTGACGGGAGGCTTTTTGCTTCCCTTCCTGTGCAAGATCCCTGTTCCGCTCTTCTTTATCAAGCTTTTTGCTACACTGGTCCAATTCATCTTTAGATCGCTTGACTTCGACAAGCTTTTCTTCAGAATTTTTGATTGCTTCTTCCAACGCTTTCCCAGTAGCTCCAGTGGATGCTTGCCCGACGCGCCAGCAGACACCATTGAAATAGTCACCATCAAGAGTAACTAAAATACTATTCGGATTTTGAATAGAATCCGTAATTGCTGTATCCCAATCTTCAACGACACGGACGCCAGATAGAACACTGTCAAGCAACAATTCAATTTCGGGGGATGAGGACCTGACGTGATCTCGTAAGGGGGAGCGGGGAGTTTCTGGGCTTTTCTTGCCATCTGTGGGGATAATAACTCCACCAGATTTTCCGGCTGATCGAATCTTTTGAAGCGATTGTTTCGCTACCTCAGTGTCACGAACTACGACCGAACTTGCTGCGCTTCCAATTGCAGCATTGAAGGCTGATTCCCAACCAGAATCAATCTCAATCAAGTCGAGGAACGCCCCAAGCACTCCTTGATCTCCGGATACTGTTTCAATTCCGCTTCGCTCTCTTGATTCTTCGAGAGCTAAGGAAAGCGCATCAGCTCGCGCAATCCAAGCTTTGCTTTCAAGTTGAGCTTCCGAATGCTTCTCTTGCGCCTCATACAATTGTGCACGGCATATCTCTATTTGATGATCTAGGTGCTTACTATTTTTCTCTAATGACTCCAAGGATGCTTTCATCTCGTTAATTTGAGTTGTTAATTTTTCTGTGACTTGATCGGAACCTCTCTCTCTATCCTTAAGTTCCTCTACAAGCCGCCTTATATCCGCTGCCTTCTCTTGCAGGTCATGCAAAGTAGCATTGATGGCTGCTAGTTGACCTCTCGATTCAGCTGCTGCACTTCCTGCCGATTCAGCCTCCGCGGAAATTCGTCCTTGGAATTCGAATCTTTGGCGCTCGAAAGTCCGCTCCTCGTCACTTAGTTGTTTTGTTTCTGGCTCTAAAGCAAGTTTTGAAGAATTAGTTTCTAGAAGTTGCGCTTTGAGTCTGGCTGCCTCTGCATCAAGAGTTTCTACGACGCCTTTGTCAGCCTGAGAGTCTTGAAGTTGGTTAAGATTACCAATTCTCTCTGTAAGAAGTGCTTTGAGACCTCTTGCTCGTTCGCTGGTTCGCTCAAGCCCTGCCAGTTCATCTGCCCCATTATCAAATCCATTATCGACGAGAGTTCCCTCGGCATGCTCAATTTGGTGATCAAGTTTTTCTAACTCGGCCTTTAATTTCCTATCGTCAGAAGCTAGTTGAGTCTTTAACAGCTGAATTGCGTTTAGCCCCTCCCTCAAAGCAGTTAATTCTTTACCGGCTAGATGCCTCTTAAGTGTCTTCAGCTCTTCAAATAAAGATCCGTGCCGTCTTGCTGCATCTGCTTGACGTTCAAGAGGTTTAAGCTGACGTTTCACTTCTCGAAGAAGGTCTTGAAGGCGAGTGATGTTCTCCTCGGTTGATCTTAATCTTCGCTCGGACTTCTCTCTTCTCTTTCTGTATTTCAGAACACCAGCAGCTTCCTCAATGATAGATCTTCTGTCCTCCGGCTTAGCATTAAGCACAGCATCGATTTGGCCCTGAGAAACTATTACGTGTTGGTGGCGTCCAACGCCAGAGTCGCTTAACATCTCTTGAATATCAAGTAAACGACAGGGAACATTATTCATTGCATATTCGCTATCTCCATCACGAAATAGCGTTCGGCTAACTGTTATTTCATTGAATTCCAAAGGAATAACTTTGGCAGCGTTATCTATGGTCAGCGAGACTTCAGCGCGACCCAGTGCTGGCATTTTCGCTGTTCCAGCAAAGATTACGTCCTCCATTTTTTGCGACCGTACTGTGCCTGGCGCTTGGGCTCCAAGAACCCACGCTATCGCATCGACTACATTTGATTTCCCACTACCGTTCGGGCCAACGACTACTGTGACCCCAGGCTCAAAGTCTAGGGTCGTTGACTCAGCAAATGATTTGAATCCCTTTAGTGTCATTGATTTTAAGAACACAGAGTGAAACTAGTCGCTCCTGAGGCAAATTACACGTTTGTAGTTCAATTTTTTGAGTTTTTAAACTTGGCTTTGATCACAATAGTAAGTCCAGATTCCACCGAACTTAGATCGCGCTATTGGTTTACGCGACCTTGGGCTTAGTTCTCCATGCTTCTCAAAGACCGAATGATGATCTTGAAATGATCCGGGCTCGCCGTTCGTATCTACATAAAGACTCCCATCAACAGTTGATCCCCGATACTTA
Source organism: bacterium (assembly GCA_002713605.1). Next base: position 21,443 of record PATL01000022.1, on the reverse strand, counting down.
ACGGCATCGTAGACTGTTTGGACTATTGATTGCCAAAGTCTCCTTACTTCATTTGTTGTCAAAGAGTCTGACATGCGGTCGTATCTCAGGCCAGCTCCAAATAAAATCTCGTCAGCGTACATTGGCCCGATACCGACCACAAATGAATCATCAACGAGCAATGTTTTAAGTTTCGCTTTCCTTGCTTGAAGATAATGTGCAAAATCCCCCCAAGTTATCTGCTGGGAGTGTTCAATTGGATCAATTCCAAGCTCAGCTAGTTCAGGTTTATCCTCAATGACTTCTGAAGTTCCATGAAGAGAAACCGAGGCCTCACCGACATGATCAATTAGCCTCATCTGCCCAGTTTGCGTGAAAGTCAGTATCAGTTGAGTCTTTGGGTGAATTTCTGCTTTGTTAGGGACTCTACTTATTTGCCCGCCACTTCCAAGTGCAATTGCTAATGTCATCTCATTGGATAACTCCAAAAGTAAGAACTTCCCTACTCTAGAGACAGATTCGACCTTTGACTGTTCTAGTGTTTTCTCAATTGCTGACTTTGCTTTAGGGCCACCTACGACTTTTGATTTTATAACTTCAATTTTTTTTACTTTTTTACCAACACAATCTCGTTCTAAGTCTCTCCGAATTGTTTCTATTTCTGGGAGTTGGATCATAGTTTCCTTATAGATTTGCGTAGCATGACGATTTTAGCGCCTTATTTTGCAAGTTATTCACTGGTGTATCTTTTCAGGGCCTCAAAAGCTGCAGCCTGTTCGGCTTCTTTCTTGCTATTTCCTTTCCCTTTTCCAATTATCTCATCCCCTACTCGGATACTTGCGAAGAAGATTTTTTCGTGATCAGGCCCGTCTGATTCGATGCTGTAACGAGGCAGAGGCAACGATTGCTGCTCAAATATCATCTTGAGCCTGCTTTTACTGTCCTCATTATTTTTCTTTGAGAATTCTTCAATTCGGTCTCCCAAAACGTTGATAACGAATACCTTTGCTTCTGACCACCCCCCATCAAGGTATATTGCTCCAATTACTGCTTCGGTAGCGTCCTCAAGTAGAGCTGGAGAAACAGAAGCGTTTCCTAACTTTAGATATTTATCAAGATTTATCTCTTCCGCTACTTCTACTAAAGAGTTCCTCCCGACAACAACAGATCTCAGGAGCGAAAGTTGACCCTCGGATAATTCCGGGTAGTTCGTATATATATGCTCAGTGACAATAAGGCCGAGCACTGAATCCCCTAAAAACTCTAGTTTCTCGTTAGGCCCTGCTCCTTCGTTCTCAGCAGACCAAGATTTGTGAGTCAATGCCTCTTCTAGAAGTAGCAAGTTTTTGAAAACTTTATTTATTGAATTTGCAAAAGCTACCGTTTGGTCTGAAATCAAGGAACAATCAGCTCAGTCGACTGAAAACATAGTCAACTGCGTCCCTTACACTCTTAAGATCTTCCAGATCCTCGTCATCAATTCTAAAGTCAACAGATCTTTCCGCTAGTTCCTCTTCGATAGCCTCAACAAGTTCGATAAGAGCTAAAGAGTCAGCATCTAAATCATCTGCAAACGAGTCCCCTTCATTGACCGTGTTGGGGTCTATTTCTAGGATCTCACCGAGCCGGTCTTTAATTAACTGCAATATTGCTTCTCTGCCTAGAGGGTCTTGTTCCATGTGGGTTTCAGCTGGCATACGTTCCTGTCTTTAAGTTTATGTCTCTGATAATAGCGAATCTTCCAGTGTCTATGGCGAAGTGTTTGAGAAATAAACTTTTTAGGGTTTGAGAACAGATTGGAGATGTGCCACATGTTTATCTTCAAAAAGTTCATGTGCTGTTTTAATTGCGTTAAGAATTGCATTCGCTGATGAGGACCCATGGCTAACAATTGCTATACCGTTAACACCTAGTAGAACCGCTCCCCCTACAGAATCTGGGTCTAGCTTTTGATAGAGAGGCAGCAAGGAAGGCGCTAAGAGATCAGCGCCTGCCTTAGCATCTTCAGAACTCGAGAAAGCTGAAAATAACGCTGAAACTATTGCCTTTGCTGTTCCTTCTAGAGTTTTAAGTGCAACATTTCCAGTGAATCCATCGGTAACGACCACATCTACGGCCCCGCTCATTAAATCTCTTCCTTCTACATTTCCTATAAATTCTGCTTTACTTACCGATTGCCAATTTCCAGAATTCAAAATTTCATATGATTCTTTTACGAACGAGTTTCCTTTTCCAGCTTCTTCACCGATTGATAACAGCCCAACTTTAGGTTTCTCAACAGCAAATCTATCCCGCGAATAAACTGCGCCCATTTCGGCAAATTGCAAGAGCCATTCAGGTTGACATTCTGCATTGGCCCCAGAGTCGAGAAGGATGACAGGATGCTCTCCTCCGAGCGTGGGGATAGGTGTCGCGATCGCGGGACGAGAGACTCCTTTTAGCCTTCCCATTCTCAACAATGCCGACGCCATAGTAGCGCCCGTATTTCCTGCACTTACCATCGCTGCTCCATGGCCGTCTCGGACATGCTCAGCTGCTCGAATGAGTGACGAATCTTTTTTTCGTCGCACAGCTTGGCCAGGATCTTCACCCATTTCAACTACTTGTGAGACAAAAATAGTTTCTATATCCTTTACATCTCCTAGAGCTTCCTCTGTTCCGAAAAGGACAATAGGTATCCCTAATTCTTTGGCTAATCTGGCTCCTTGGATTATCTGATCGGGAGCATGATCACCACCCATTGCGTCAACAGCTACAGGAAGAGATGTTTCGGTCATGATTTCGTTGTTTGTCTAGACCTCAACGGCTACTCGATCGTCATACCATCCGCAATTCCCGCAGACATGATGGGGCCTTTTGGCGGTGCTGCAACGTGGGCACGTGTTAAGGGTCGGTGCATGAAGTTTCCATGCAGAATTTCTTCTGCTCCTACTTTTAGACTTTGATGTTTTCTTCTTTGGTACTGCCATGCATTCTTCCAATTCTTCTCACGACAAGTAGAACTTGCGCAAGTTAGAGCCTACCGACCAGCAGACTTTCTTGCACCCAGATTGGGAAAAGTTAGTCATCTGAAAATTTCAACTGGTCTAAGACATCCCATCTTGGGTCCCTAAGGTCTTCAGCGTTTTCTCCGGTAGTTACTGGAGGAGATTTAGTAAAAAATTTTGTTTCCGTTGGGCCAGTGCATGATTCAGAACACAAGGCAGCGAGTGGGAGGTTGAGCATCGCCTGTTCCGCCAGCATTGGTTTCAAATCAAGCTTTTCGCCAAGCGGCAGTTCAAAAGTTTCGCCTTCAGAAGCATCCTTTTCAAAAATCTCGTTAATGTCAATTGATGTTTGCCCTGAAGTAGCGTCAAGACATCTTCGACACTGCGCATTCCAATGCAGTATTGCGTTTCCAATGGCGGTGACTCTATCTGAGACTGCTTCTAGAGAGATTTTTACTTGAATAAGGATTGCGTTGGAATGGGTTGTTTCTATAAAGTCAGGTTTCCATTTTGATGTTATTTCAGTGGGGTTACCCTGGTTTCTTTGTAATTTAGGAAGGTCTACAACAAGCTCATTCGAGTCTGAGGAATCGCTATCCGATTTCATCCTGGTCATACAGCTCAGGTCCTTGCTCTGTTTCTATTTCTGGGGATCCATGTGCTTCCTTTAGGTCAGCTAGCGGGTCTCCTTGGAGTTTACTTCTTCCATCTGCTACTACTTTTTGTGTTTTCTTCAAAACAGCTTCAAAGCTAGCTAGTCTTTGATCACAAAAGTCTTCTGTTTCGAGGCGAAGCCTTTGGGCTTCACCTTGGGCTTCTTCGACGATTCTCCGAGCTTGGATTTCTGCTGCTTTAACGACCTCAGACTTCTGGACCATCTGGCCTGCTCTTGCACGAGCTAAATCGATTAATTCATCTCCTTCTCTCTGCGTTCGTGAGAGGAAGTCTTCTCGTTGTTTGAGCAACCATCTTGCAGCACGGATCTCATCGGGCAAGCGGATAGATATATCGTTTAAGACAGAAATGATTTCGTCCTTATTCACCATGGATGATGAAGATAATGGAACTGGACGAGCTGCATCTACAACGTTTATGAGGCCTTGTATTAGGCGTTCAACTTCGGGCGCTTCGTATGGTTCAACTGATTCGAATGATGTGCTTTCATCATTCTGCTCTGGTTCACTCATTGTTACCTAATCCTCTTTTGAGTAAATCGGAAACGGGTTTTGGCACTAACCCTGACACATCTCCTCCTTCAGATGCTATTTCACGAATAAATCGACTTGAAATATAGGAGTATTCCGGATCTGTTGGGATGAAGATCGTGTTGATTTGAGAAATTTTTTTGTTGGTTTGGGCCATCTGCATTTCTATTTCGAAATCTGCTGAGGAGCGAAGGCCCTTGATAATTGTGTCAGCATTTAATGCTTTTGCGACATCAACGACAAGACCTGTTGAGGACTCTGTAACTACGTTATCAAGATGCCCAAAAGTTGTTTTTAGTAATTCTTGTCGTTTCTCAATAGATAAAAATCCTTTTTTCTCTCTATTTTGCATTGCAACGACTATCACTTGGTCAAACATCGTTGCTGCGGTCTCTACTATTCGCACATGCCCATGATGAACTGGGTCAAAGGATCCAGGATAAATTGTAATAGCCATTTGATAAATCTACCTCAGATTTCAGCCTAGCTATGCGGGTAGAGCTATTTTCTGGATTAAATCAATAAATAGGTCCGTATTTATCAATCTCTTCATTTAGTGTGAGGCTATCAATAGGTTGGTTTGACCGTATTTCTGGCTCTTGATTATTTGCCAATCGCTTTCAAGTGTTACCGGCTCTGAACTCTCAATTACTATCGACTTAGCATTAATACGTTTTAGTAATTTGCCCCAATGCTCGTACTTATAAGGGGGGTCTAAAAGAGCTACATCAAAATAGTCTTCCTTTCTGAGGAAATTTATTGCATCCGCTTTCTGTATCTTTGATGATGGGCCATAATTTAACTTTTCAACATTTAACATGATGCAATCAATAGCTTCTGCGTGGTTATCTACAAATACTACTGATTTCGCTCCACGTGATAAGGCTTCTATTCCAAGTGACCCTGTACCCGAGAATAAGTCAATGAATGTTCTGCCGTTAATCAATCCATAGCTGTGTAGGGAGTTAAAGATAGCTTCTTTAACTCGGTCTCTCGTAGGCCTAATGTGATCCCCACTTGGTTTAACTAACTTGTGCCCTTTCGCTACTCCAGCTATGACCCTCATATTAAATTACGTTATCTTCTCCAAGAGGGGTAGCGATGAAACTTCCATCAGAAATTACTTGCGTTGACTGTGGCGGAAGATGTTATTTGGGCAGCAAGGAGCCGGAGTCCGGCTGGGAAGCAAATATGATTGTGTTCTACAGGTGCAAAGATTGTCTTGATAGATGGGACATCGTAGTTGGAGATGACGGAATTTAGGCGGGGTCTCTCCACATGCAGGTAAGTGCCGCTTTCCCATCGTCAAGTGATAATTCCTTTTGTATTTCAAAACCAAGTCGATAGTAAAAGGAGAGATTTCTGGGGTTGGTTGATTCAAGGTACGCTCCAGTTCCTTCCTTATCACAATTCTCTAGAATAGGTAGAAGTAGCTTTGCAGCCCGTCCTTTACCTTGCATCTCAGGAACAGTTCCGACTGCTTGCAAGTACCAGTGAGGTTGTGGAGGGTGATTAGCATTAACTTCCGCAAACGCCTCTAGAACCTCCGAGATCCTATCGTTCACTAGTTCATGCATTAAATTAACGAATGCATCTTGTTCGTCATCATTACTATTATCAGTTTCCTGCAAATCTAGGACTGGTTTGGTCCATATTGACGAAGTGGAGTTATGTTCATCAACACTTAATACCCATTTAGGATTCTTGGTTGCGTGTCGAGTTAGGAAATACCACCATTGCTGCAAATTCTGTTCATGGCTTTCGCCTGGAAATAGCCAACTAAAGAAAGGATCAAACAGAAAGGCTTTTGTGAGAATACTTGCTGTTGTTCTTTGGTCAGAAGCTGGGGTTTGAGGTTGATTCATGATTTAAATAAATACTCTACTTTCTCTTCCTTGAAGAAAAGGTTGACCTCCTCAACGAGAATCGATATATCTTCGCCTAGCTGTGCCGAATCTAACAGAGCGATCGCAGCATTCCTTGCGTGCAATACCGATTCTTTATCTCTGCGGAGTGAGGCAATTCTTAGGTCAGTCCTTCCCTTTTGTTCTGATCCCATTATTGTTCCCTCTCCACGAAGTTCTAGGTCTATTTCAGCCAAATGAAATCCATCATTTGAATCCACAAGGGCTTGGAGGCGAGCATCAGTTTCCGGAGTCTGGGAGTCGCTAATCAAATAGCAAGTAGATTGGAATGACCCTCGCCCAACACGCCCTCTTAATTGGTGCAATTGAGCGATTCCGAATCTTTCAGCGCCTAGAATAACCATCGCAGTAGCGTTTGGAATGTTGACTCCCACTTCGATCACTGTGGTAGATACTAAGGCGTCTAGCTCACCATTTCGAAATAGGTCCATCACATTCTGCTTTTCGCTTGCATGCATTCTTCCATGAAGTAGTCCAACAGATATATCGCTTAGTTCGCCGCTCTTCAGTCTTTGAAATGTAGCTTCGGCTGAAGTGGTATCAATATTTTCGCTCTTATCAATTAGTGGACATACAATAAACACCTGTCGCCCCAACATAATTTGCCCCTTCACTTCATTCCACAATTCTTGAGTGTCAGCCATCCTTTTCGTATCGATAGGGATTCGCCCCTCTGGAAGTTCATTCAAAGTACTTACATCAAGATCTCCGTATACCGTCATTGCAGCTGTCCGAGGAATTGGTGTGGCGGTCATTACTAGTAGGTCTGGTATCTCTCTACTATTTCCTTTATTTTGAAGTGCTGCTCGTTGATCTACACCGAACCGGTGTTGTTCGTCGACTACCGCTAGACCGATATCGAAAAAATCTACTGATTCCTGGATTAAGGAGTGTGTACCTACGATTATGTCAATTTCACCACGGCTTAATTTTGCCCGTATCACTTTGGCATCCTTTTCTGAAGTCTGACTTGTCAATAGAGAAATATTTAGTTTTCGTTGGCCTAGTAAGTTAGTCGAGTCCGAAAGAACAAAACTACCTAGCAATTCTTTAGCGCTAACGAAATGCTGTTCCGCAAGCACTTCGGTAGGCGCCATGATTGCGCCTTGCTTACCTCCTTCAACTACAGAAAGTAGCGCTGCTATAGCTACGAGTGTTTTCCCTGATCCCACGTCCCCCTGAAGAAGACGATGCATAGGGTAAGAGGCGCGAAGGTCTTTGAAAATTTCTGCAATTGCTTTACTCTGTGCATTCGTTGGTTTAAAAGGAAGTCCCGCTACCAACTTATCAAATAGGTCTCCTTCAAAATCGTGACTAATTCCTTGAGTGGCTAGCTCTAGCTGTCTTTTCCGTGCTATCAGAAGTAATTGAATGCGAAGCAATTCGTCAAATACGAGGCGTTTTCTTGCTGTTAACATTTCTCCTAAATTTTTAGGGCTATGAATTGAGGAGAAGGCCTTGTCTCGGCTGACGAGAGCGTACTTCTTTCTTATGGCGGACGGTAGGGGTTCAGCGAAACCTCTTGCTTTCGATTTTTTAATCGCATCTTTCGTCCAGTTACAGAACTCCCAAGTAGATAGGCCTGCTTTACCCGATTGTGCGTATACGGGAATGAATCTGCCTGTTTTATCTCCAATCAAGTCAACTACAGGATTAACCATCCTGTATTCACCCCTATATTGGTCGAGTTTTCCGAAGATAATAACCTCAGTGCCCACTTTTAATTGTTTCTCTCTCCATGGCTGGTTAAAAAAAGTTAGTGTCACATTTCCTGTTTGGTCTGTAACAGTTGCAGTGACTATTGAGCGCCTATTGCGGGTCCTTTGTTTATAAACGTTCAGGATTTCGACAAGTATCATTCCTTCTTCACCTACTTCCAGCGAGGAGATCTTTGCCTCATTTGTCCTGTCGATGTACCTGCGCGGGAAATAGGTCAAGATGTCAAGAACTGAGAAAATCTCTAAAGAATTAAGCGAGCTTTCTTTCTTAGGCCCTATGCCCTTTAGCCGAGATAACGGTATGTTCGACAAGTCAGGGAAAGTCAACGGGTTTACAGAGTTAGACATTTAGCACTCAAGTCCGGAGAGGCGGTATCGGCCTACATTCATTCTTCGCACTTGACCCCTTCTTCGAGGGGTAATCGTTGAATCATTCAATACCAAAATAGTATGGGTATAGAGGTTGCCCACCGCTGTGTACTTCCACTTCAATTTCAGGTTTATAGTCAGAAAGAAAAACTAATATATCTTTTGTAACTTTTTCAGAGCAGTGCTGCCCTTCAATAATTGTGACTATTTCATGTTCGTCCCCGATAAGTCTTTGCAAAAGGCTTAAAGCTGCCTCAGCGAGGCTCTTTCGGGCAACGATGACCCCTGTTTTGTCTAAGCCGATCCAATCGCCTTCAGTTACTTTCCCTGCATCTGTTTCACTATCACGGACTGCTTGGGTGATCTCACCAGTTACAACTGACTCAGCCATGTTGCTCATTGATTGAAAATTTGTTTTCGCATCTGAAGCTGGATCAAACGCTAACAGGGCAGAGAATCCTTCAGGGATAGTTCTCGTCGGTACGACTATAACGTTCTTATCAACTTGGTGGTCCACTTGCTCAGAGACGGGGATAATGTTTTTGTTGTTAGGAAGAATTACGATTTCTTTTGCCTGAATCTTTTCTACAGCTTCAAGTAGGTCCTTGACAGATGGGTTCATTGATTGCCCTCCGGCAACAATTACATTTACACCCATTGACGCAAAAATCTGCTGAATTCCTTTGCCTGCGACAACAGCGATAATCGCAGTGTTCTCAGCGCTGGGGTTCGGAACGATAATCTCACTAGCACCTCCGATCTCTATCTGGTCCTCTACGTGGAAAAGCTCATCTTGTAGATCAGTGACTCTTATTTGATAAGGTCTTCCTGCTCTAATGCCTGCCTCGATAGATTCACCAATATCGTTTGAATGAATATGGCAGTTGTATAAGCCATCCCCACCTACGACGACAATTGAGTCACCAATGTCTTGCCATTCAATTTTGAATTGGTCAATTTTTGATTCAGGGGCATCAAGGAAAAACATGACTTCGTACCGAAGTTCACTAACGTCTGGTTTTTCACCGTCATTTGTTTCGCGAGATGAAGTCAGGCTTGACACATTGACTGTTGCTTTAGGAGGGGGCTTGATATCGGTTCCACCAGCAACATGAAGAAAACATTGGATAAGAAGAAGATATCCAGCCCCTCCAGCGTCAACGACATTTGCATCTTTAAGCACTGGGAGTAAATCTGGAGTTCGGTTTAATGAATCTTCTCCCGCAGACACTAGTTGAGATAAAAACATCGTCAGTGTCATTTCACTTCTTGCTAGTTCTTGTGCCTTCTCAGCGATCTCTCTTGAAACAGTAAGTATCGTTCCCTCAACAGGCTTCAAAACTGATGCATACGCTGCTTGGGAAGCATGTGTTAAAGCCTCTGCAATAGCCTGATTGTCCATTTGGGTTTTATTTGAGAAACTATCAGCTAGCCCTCGAAGAATCTGAGAAAGAATTACCCCCGAATTACCGCGTGCTCCCATTAAGCTTCCATGACGGATCGCTTCCCACTGCGCTTCTGGGTCGTTCTCGTTGCGATCCAGTTCCTCAATAACCGACTTCAAAGTAAATGACATGTTGGTACCAGTATCACCATCAGGCACAGGATACACATTCAACGAATTAAGATTCTCACAGTAACTTTTTAGAGACTCATCGTATTTAAAGATTACGTCCCGCACTTGTTTAACCGAGAAAGCTTTGAGTTGTTCCACGAATGGAATGCTACTAATTCCTACGGCCGAAAGACGACATTAAGTGATTTTTGGTTAATTTAGTTAAATCTTTGAAAAGCTTTAACGGTTCGCAACTATTCCAAATAGTCAGTTATTGTTACTATGTTGAATCTTATATAAGGAGCAACTTTGCAGGGAGTCATCAAATCATATGATCCGGGAACCAAAGATGGTGTAGTTATGTCTGAACGTAATTTTACTGAATATGAGCTCTCGCCTGATGCCCTTGATGGTTCTATTTTTCGGATGCTACGGCAAGGACAGCGCGTTATTTTTGAACTCAATGAATCAGGGATGGCCACTAATTTACGCTTAGGCTCCGAAGTGGATATGGGAACTCCAGATTTCCTTCAATAAAGTTTAATTACGAGGTCAATAGATGACAGATCACCCCCAAAATAAGATTGAGGAAGCATTATCGCTGCAATTTGGTATAGAAAACGTGACCCTTCATTATGGGCTAACTCAAGATGAACTCTTTTATGCAGCCATAGAGAATGACAAGGGCCGCGTCTCCCCCGATGGGAATTCTAATCAGCAAAAAGCATTTCCAACTGCTCTAGGTATAGATGGCCCACTTATTTACTACAGTGATCCAGACTGCACCGGACGCCCTGTGCAAGATACCTTCGCTGTCGCGAGGCCTGAAGTAGAGAGTACGATTTGGTGGAAAGATGGTTTTGAAAGATTTGATCCGGAAGCATTTGATGAACTTCTAGAGCGTGTCGTTAGTTATTTGAATAGCAAAAAAGGCAGCCTCTATGTAACGGATGTCTTCTGTGGTTGGGATTCTGAGTTTGCTGAGCCTTATAGATTTGTTGGCGAATACGCAACACATGCGTATTTCTGCAACATTATGTTCCCCAAAGAAGTTCGTGATGATAGCGACCGTCCAGAAACAGGGTGGACAATCTTAAATGTGCCTTCCTTTATTGCTGAGCCTGAAAGAGACCATACTAAGTCGAACCGTGCAGTTATTATGGATATTGTTAATCGCGTAGCTTTAGTGGTAGGGCCCGCTGACTACTGTGGAGTTAATAAGAAGACAATGTTTACTGTTATGAACTATGTCCTGCCAAGCAAAGGACAACTCTCAATGCATTGCTCTGCAAATGTAGGCGCCCATGATGACAGCGCCATCCTTTTCGGCCTTTCCGGAACGGGCAAAACCACATTGTCTGCTGATCCTGACCGTCTCCTAATCGGAGATGATGAACATGTTTGGACTGATTTAGGAGTTTCAAACTTTGAGGATGGTTGTTACGCAAAGCTTATTGATCTTGATAAGGAAGCTGAACCGGTAATTGCTGCGGCATTAAGCATGAAAGGGACTCTGATTGAAAACGTGCCGCCATTAGCAGGAAAACCTATCGAGCAGACAAATCCTCAAGAACTTGATTTATTTGACGGTTCTAGAACTGAAAATACTCGTTTTGCGTACCCTTTGACCTGCAACCCTGGCGTTGCGACTGGAGCAGCTGGCCCCCATCCGAAGACAATTGTCTTGCTTACGGCTGATGCTTTCGGGGTATTGCCTCCAGTATCTATCCTCAGTCCGGATGAAGTTATGTATCATTTTGTCACCGGATTCACTTCAAAACTCGCAGGGACGGAAGTAGGTGTCACAAAACCCGAGGCGACATTCTCAGCCTGCTTTGGAGGCCCATTTATGTCACAGAAACCAAGTGTCTATGCTGAACTTCTCGCAAAGCGAATGTCTGAGCACGATACAAGATGTATTCTTCTTAATACTGGTTGGACTGGGGGCCCGCACGGCGTTGGTAGCAGAATGTCTCTCAAACACACCAGGACATTACTGAACGCAGCACTTTCTGGGGACTTTGACGAAACCACTTTAGTCACGCAACCAATTCTGAATTTGCGCATGCCAACTTATTGCGAAGGAGTCCCCAAAGAGATTTTGAACCCCAGAGAGACTTGGGATGACCCGTCAGAATATGATGACCAAGCAAGTAAACTTCGAGAAATGTTCAGAGACAACTACAAGATGAAAAACTTTGCTGACCTAGGCATTGCAGCAGTTATGTAACTTGGGTATTCTCGCCACGTGCGGGAATTACATGATCTCCAGACGCCATACTTGGCTGTTGATCTTGAAATCTTTCATAGAAATCTTGAGACTATGCAGTCCGTCAGGCCTGGATCCTCATTGAGACCACATGTTAAAGCTTTCAAATCAACCGATATTGCTGGAATACTCAAACAGGGTGGCTATTCAGGTTTCTGTTGTGCGACGATCAAGGAACTTGAAGGATTAGCAGCTAATGGTCTGGGTGATGATCTTTTGCTCGCCAATGAAACGTTGAATGCTTCTAGACTTCGGTCTTTGGTTGATCATGGTGCGCAGGTAGTTGTTGCCGTAGATTCCACTGAAACGATAGATGCTGCGAAGGACGGAGGCATTCGCAACGTGCTAATTGATGTAAACGTCGGATTACCCAGATGTGGTTGTGACTTGAAAGAAGTAGAAAGTCTTTCAGCGTATGCTCGGCGAAAAGGCCTAAATATTCAGGGTGTTATGGGATATGAGGGACATTTAATGTTTACCCCTGACAGAGCTGATCGAAAAGAAGGTGTTGCTAAAGCCATGCAAGTGTTGCAGGAGGCCCACTCAATNACNGGAGGTGACATTATCTCTNCNGGNGGCACAGGNACTTTNGACCTTAATGAACTAGCAACAGAAATTCAAGCAGGATCTTTTNTGTTTATGGATANCCGATANTCCNCCNTAGATNTCCCCTTCGAAGAGAGCCTGACGATAGTTTCAACNATAATTTCTATCGAANNNAANCAAANNAGNGCAGTNTGTGATGCCGGAGTNAAATCNTTTGCAACAGATTANGGAAAGCCCAAGCTTAAAGACGGTGTCNTTGAATTCTGCTCTGATGANCACTCAACTATTCTNCCAANAGANNCAANNNANGANTTAGCATTTAAAGTTGGAGATNTNNTCCNCCTACGTGTTCCTCATGTAGACCCNACTATTGCTAAACANCCAAGATTAGTTTGTTTACAGGAAGGNNATANCNATGGGNATTGGAAGGTNGATCTTCGTGGCTGGTNATTGCAATATATTGNCGACGTTGANNCAAGGAGTANCCTTTGCCTANAAAGTGGACTAATTGGGCTAGAAANCAATNNTCCAACCCGNANAANATNTTCANNCCTAAATCAGAAGCTGAAATTACNGAGATNGTAAGCNTAGGAGTGNCNAAAAGACTTAAAGTTNGNCCAATAGGAAACGGNCACAGCTTTAGCNCTATCGGNTTAACTGATGGATTCTTAGTTTCNNTNGANTCAATGAATCGCATTACTAACATNGACAGAGANAAGCTNCAGGTTACTGTAGGNGCTGGAATAACCATCTCNGATTTNAATNNAGAGTTNCATAAANTAGGTTTTGCTCTNCCAAACCTTGGCGATATTGACACGCAGAGTCTCGCTGGAGCNATTGCTACTGGCACACATGGNACTGGNATCGNATATAACTCAATAAGTTCTGCCATTATNGGTATCAGAATTGCTACTGGGGATGGGNCNGTTATNGANATCTCTGAATCAAGAAACTCNGAGNTTNTAGGACCNGCCAAAGTTTCCTTNGGNGCATTGGGAATAATAACCNCAGTCACACTNCAGTGTGTCCCNGCCTTNAACTTGANNATTNTTGAGTTCACTGCAAAATTGCCTGAAATTATATCTCGGTTCAAAATCGAGGAATTGAACGCAGACTTTGTTGAGTTCTTTTGGTTCCCACATACTGAGCTTGCCGAAATTAAAATATGCAATAAGACTACATCCGCTAATACGAGAACAAACAAATTATCCACATTTGTGACCGATGAGGTCGTACGAAACTTTGGCTTTGGTATTTTAAATCAATTCTGGTTACAGTTCCCAAATAGCGTAAACCGGACAGTGAATAGTCTTATTAAGGAGAATGTCCGACCAGAGCGCATAGATGCTAGCCATAAAGTTTTTTGCTCGAAACGAAGAGTTAAATTTCTTGAAATGGAGTATTCGGTTCCGAGAGAGTATCTCTTTGATGCTTTTGAAGAGGTCCGGCGTGTTATTGAAGGACTTAGCTTTCCAGTTACATTTCCAGTCGAAATCAGAACCTTAAGTGCAGACAACATTCCCCTTTCAATGGCTAGCGAAAGAAAGACAGGCTTTATTGCAGTCCATCTTTATAACCGAGCAAACTCCAAAGATTTTTTCACTAAAATCGAAAGCATTATGGGTCAATTCAATGGACGGCCTCATTGGGGGAAACTACATAGTCTTGAATCAACGAAATTAGCAAAGCTGTATCCGAAATGGACTGAGTTCGCTCAGACTAGAGAGGCATTAGACCCAGATGGCCATTTTACCAACCCTTACCTTGAACGCGTTTTAGGCTATTGATACCCATCTGGATTTTGACGTTGCCAATTCCAGTGATCGGCGCACATATTCCCAATTGAGTATTCTGGATGCCAAGACAGTTCGCTTTTTGCTTTCTTCGGATCAGCAACTGCTTCAGGACTATCACCAAGGCGTCTGGAAGTAATTTCTGTTTTTATCACAGCTCCAGTAACTTCTCTAGCCTTTTCTATTAACTCTTGAACTGAAGTTCCCTTCCCCGTACCCAAGTTCCATATATGAAGACCTTGATGTCTTTCTAAGTACGTTAAAGCTGATAAATGACCTCTAGCGAGATCCAAGACATGGATATAATCTCGGATGCACGTCCCATCTAGAGTGTCATAGTCATCTCCATAGATTAGGAGTTTTTCCATCCGACCTACGGCAGTTTGCATAACTAAGGGCATCAGATTATTGGGATTTTGCTTTGGATCCTCTCCGATATGGCCAGATGGATGAGCTCCAACAGGGTTGAAATAGCGTAATATGCCCACCCTCCACTTTGGATTGGAACTTGCAAGCCCATGAAGAATCTGCTCGATACACAATTTGGTATGCCCGTAGGGGTTTATAGGATTAGTAGGAGAATTTTCTGTGTAAGGTACTTGGCTCTCAGGATCATAAACAGTTGCTGACGAAGAAAAGATGATTTTCTGGATGTTAGCTTCTTGCATTGTTCGTAGAAGAGACAGAGAGGATCCAACATTTTCAGAATAATATTTCAGCGGATCAGCCATCGACTCTTCAACCGATTTAAGTCCCGAAAAGTGAAGAACCGACTCTACGTCATAACTTAAGAAAATATCCATTAGTAGCGACGAGTTACCTACATNACCCTCAATNACGACAGGGCCGGCCCCATATATCTTTTCGATACCGCTAATCGACTCTCTTGATGAGTTGGAAAAATTATCAAGCACTATTGGGTTATAACCCGCTTCCATTAGTGCCAGAACAGAATGACTTCCGATGTACCCTGCGCCTCCAGTCACCAAAACATAGTTGCTCAATCTAACTCTCCAAAACAAGTATTCATATTTATTCTCTATCTTTGCATTTCTATGTTGTTCCTAGGAACATAGCCCTGATCCCCAGCCCCATTATGAATAAACTTCCTAACCCATAGAGTAAAAATTTTTTGTTTCCGATGGTATTTCGGTAACCATATAGAAGCGCAATTGCAATGATCATTGAAAATCCATACAAATAATGGAAATCATCTGGTTCTATATTTTCTTTTGATTGTAGTGCGACTCCTACAATAGCTTGCACAAAGACAGTAATTTGAGCAGCCACTATAGCTATCCAGAAGAATCGTGTTGATTTGATACTTTCCCTGTCAAGGAGAATGCCCCAAACTCCTACTATTGCATTCAGAAAGATAAGAAAAAAAGCAACTGTAGTATGTAAATCCCTCAAGCCCACTAGTATCTCAATCGCTTTCTTGAGAAGCAACAGAGACTGTATACTGCCATAACTCTGCTGATAGGTTTAAAGGCTTTTCTGTAGCTCCTTCAACGGGTTTATGAGCATCAGCTGCTTCCCCTGACGATCTCCACTTTTCAAAGGATGCATCATCAAGCCATCTCGTAACTACCAACCACTGCTTTCTTCCATCTTCAGGTTCCCATAGCTCGAAACCTTCAAATCCTTCGGTGCCATCGACTGCACCTGCCCTAACGGCAAATCTACTTGTTACTTCGCTACCTATACCTTCAGGAACTGTAATTGCATTTATTTTTATTACTGTCATATCTCAATGATGACAGCTACATGACAATTATGCGGAGTTCAGATGATTAAAGAATTCAGCTGATCAAATTTATTTGATTATATTTTGTTCTCTGAGCATCAATATTTCATCTGTTGTCAGACCTAAACCTGTGAGAACTTCCTCTGTATGTTGGCCGGCGTGAGGTGGAGGAGATGACACTGCCCCAGGAGTTCTACTAAACCGTGGTGCAGGCGCAGGCTGCATTACTCCTGCAATTTCGATGAATGTGCTTCTCTCTTTATTATGGGGGTGCTCATAAGCCTCATCCATTGAGAGAACAGGCGCAAAGCAAACATCTGTTCCTTCCATTAATTCCTCCCATTCTGATCTCGTCTTTTCTTTGATTGCGTCACCTATCTTCGATTTCATTTCTGCCCATTTCGTTCTTTCCATCTGTTTAGGATTCACGCTTTGGTCAATTCCTGTTATACGAAGAAGTTCAGAGTAGAACTGGGGTTCAATTGAACCTATTGATATGAATTCTCCGTCTGCGCATTCAAAAACATCGTAGAAAGGAGCTCCTGTATCGAGAAGATTTGTTCCGCGATCTCCCCATATTCCCATAGCTTTGAATGAGTGCATCATTGTAGAAAGAAGTGCAGAACCATCCGTCATTGCTGCATCAATTATTTGACCCTGTTCACTTTCAGCTGCTTCAACTAACGCAGCGCATATCCCAAGAGCGAGAAGCATCCCTCCCCCACCAAAATCTCCTACTAGGTTTACTGGGGGTATGGGTTTTTCGCCTTCACGGCCTATCATGCCCAGCACACCGGATAGCGCAATATAGTTTATATCATGCCCAGCCATTGAAGAATACGTTCCTACCTGTCCCCAACCTGTCATCCTTCCGTATATCAATCTGGGGTTTCTAGCTAAACATTCTTCGGGGCCTATGCCTAGCCGTTCTGCTACCCCAGGTCGAAAACCTTCAATGAGCGCATCGGATTCCTGAACTAACTTTAGAACAGTTTCGATACCTTCGGGTGTCTTAAGATTCACCCCTACTGATCTTCGTCCTCGATTGAGTAAGTCTAGATTAGGAGAATCGGGCATAGTATCAGGGACAGCTGATGCTCGGTCAACTCTTATGACATCCGCTCCTAGATCAGCCAATAGCATGGCACAAAATGGGCCCGGACCTATTCCTGCTATCTCAACGATACGTTTACCTGATAGTGGACCCACCAGAACCTCCTGTTAGTTCATTTACATTCTTTACTGAAGTCATTCTTGTTTCAAACTGAACTTTTCGCTAACTTTAATTAAAGCTTATTGCATGAGCTGAGACAGTTCTCTTTTAATTAGCTCTGGATTCGGAAGCATTTCATAGGCTGATATCTTGTTGTCGGAGTGCTCAATACTCAAAGTTCCATATCCAGCGAGTCGCCCCATAATACCTTGACGTGAAATAACTGCCGTGATAATTGACAATGGAATTTCATAGGCACTGATTGCAAAGGTTCCATGCCGGAAAACAACACGCTGAGTAGTAATGAGAAACCTTTCTTGCCTGTAATTCATATACCGGGCGAAGAAAATTAGAGCGAACCAAAACCAAACAAGCAAAAACCACCACCAGCCCGAAACTGTATAGAGAGAGATTACAAGGCCAGATAGTGCCAAGAATCCAATAAACGATCTGGCTAGCGCAACAACATGCTTGCGAAGTTCAATTACCACCTCTTCATTGTCATTTAGCGCCAATGCTTTATAACCCATCCTGATATCACTTTAGTACTTTATTTTCGGTCAATAACTTCTTCACTAGATACTTGGCGGAGATACACGATAGTCTCATTCCGTGGAGTTTATTGACAAAAATATGACTGAGAGTCAATTTGATGCTGTTCGCTCAGATGCACGCAATTTACGAATACTTGCCGGTGCTGGCACCGGAAAAACTCGAGTTCTGACTCACCGGATCGCTTACCAAATAAATGCTGTTCGAATAGAGCCTAAGCACTCACTTTGTCTTGCTTTTACTAATAAAGCAGCCACTGAAATTAAGCATAGAATGGCACAGATGGGCGAAGCTTCATTAGTGGAGACTGGGACGTTTCATTCGATCGCTTATAGACAAGTTAAAGCCAGATGGAAAGACCTTGGTATCAGAGACGAACCCGATTTGATTAGCAATCGAGGCAGTTACCTTTCGCGTATCTTGCCTAAAAGCTTTAATAATGAAGAGCGTAATTTTATTCTGACTGAAATCAACTGGGCTACTGCGAGAAGAATTTTAGCTGATGATTATATTTTTGAAGCTGAAAATGCCGAACGAGTAGATATTATTCCTTTCGCTTCGGTTGCTGAGTATTTTCGAAAATACTCACAGCTAAAAAGAAAAGAAAATTTTATTGATTTTGATGACATAATCCAGCTCGCAATAAAGTTCTTGGCCGAAGATGTAAATTATGCAGAAGCTCGTCATTGGAAATTTAGGGATTTATTCGTTGATGAATTTCAAGATGTCAATCCTCTACAATTTGCGCTTCTTCAAGCTTGGTTAAGCTCTAGAAGCTCGTTAACAGTTGTAGGAGACCCTTACCAAGCAATTTATTCGTGGAATGGAGCAGACTCTAAGTTTTTAAATGATTTTGAGAAGTATTTCCCAGATTCACAAACGATAATATTGAAAGATAATTTCCGTTCAAGCCCAGAAATATTAGCCTTATCATCTTCTATTCTTCCGACTATGGAGCGCCTTAACCCCAAAATGCAAAGCGGTAGATTACCTACTATCAGAGCAGAACTCAATGAATACGAAGAAGCTCGTAGCGTCGCCAGTCTGATCAAAGAACTTACGATTGGCAATATCATGCTTGGAGACCAAGCGGTGTTAGTAAGAACACATGCTCAGATACAGCCAATTGCTGAGATTTTCGAAGAGCAGGAGATTAAATTTAGAGTGGCATCTAGTAACGAACCCGAAGTTGGGTCCGGTAGCGACGACGAGGTCCAAATACTTACTCTTCACGCAGCAAAGGGATTGGAGTGGAAGATAGTCCATCTCTGCGGGGTTGAGGAAGGCTTCCACCCTATTGCCCATGCCAATACTGAGTTAGCCTTAGCCGAAGAGCGACGCCTATTCTTTGTTGGGTTAACAAGGGCTGAGGAAGAGCTTCATATTACATGGGCCAGAAATCGCTCCCTAGGAAGCAAACGAAACAGAAAACCTTCAACATACATCAAGGAACTATCCAACCTCTTAGACCCAACTCCATTCAAATTTGACAGCGATACAAAGGTCTTATCTCAGCGAATACGAGCCTTCCTTAGTTCTCGAAATGTGACGGATCACCGACGTAGCACAACTGATAACGAGAAAATTTGTATAGACGAATTGGACTCAATGCGAAGAAACATTGCCAAAGCTAATGATTCTAAACCAGAGATCGTACTCTCAGATGATGCCATTGCTGCACTTGTCTCACTAAAACCCAAATCAATACAAGATTTAGAAAAGATACCTCAGGTCAGTTCGGTAGTTATCGGTCGCTTTGGTGAACAGATAATTAAAATCTTTTCGTAATATTCCCAGCCGACTTCCGTAAATTGCTAAGATTTCGCATGGCCAGTAAGGACTCCACTTCTTCAGACCTCCAAAGGTCTTTAGGCCTTCGGCACGTATTTGTCCTAAGTACTGGTGGCACAATTAGCGCAGGCTTGTTCTTTCTTCCCAGCTTTGCAGTTGATAAAGCTGGCCCATCTGCTGTTCTTGCCTACTTAGTTGCTGGCCTTTTAGCGTTACCCGCAATGCTTAGCGTATCAGAGTTGTCTACGGCGATGCCCCGAGCTGGCGGGCTCTACTATTTTCTCGCAAGAGCACTTGGTCCTGCAGGAGGAACCCTCAGCGGAGTTTCCACATGGGTGTCTCTTGTCATGAAGGACGCTTTCGCTTTAGTAGGCATGAGCGCTTATCTAAATTTAATCGTTGACCTGCCAGCAAAACCCACTGCGATTTGCTTGATAGCTTTCTTTACTATCTTAAATATTGTTGGTTCGAAGACTAGTGCTTCCCTTCAGATGGGAATGGTGGCTTTTCTGCTCGGCATTATGGGTTGGTACATGATCGCTGGACTCCCAGATACAAACAGTGGGCTCGGTGATTTTGATCCCTTCTTTACAAGCGGGTCGGGCGGATTTGTTGCAGCTATCGGCCTTGTTTTCGTCAGTTACGGAGGTTTAACAAAAGTTGCCAGCATCGCAGAGGAGGTTGAAGACCCATCGAAAAATATTCCTCTTGGAGTAATCGTTTCCTTATTTGTAAGCACTGTAGTTTATACAGTCGGTGTTTTAGTAGCAGTTGCGGTTGTGCCTGCAGATGACCTGATAGTAGATCAAGCTCCCCTTCATACTGCCGCTGAGTATTTCATGCCAGCAGTTGGTGCAGGATTCGTTATTGCAGCCGCACTGGCTGCTTTTGCTTCGGCGGCTAATGCTGGGATTCTTGCAGCGGCACGCTATCCCATGGCTATGAGCCGCGATGGTCTCATGAGTACAAAATTTCTCGAGCTCAGCAGATTTGGGACACCTATTTGGGGCATCATTCTAACTGGAGCAGGTATGTCATTTGTGGTGATCGCCTTCGGAGCAGGAGCGATCGCCAAACTTGCAAGTGCTTTCGTTTTAGTTAAATTAGCTCTTGTAAATCTGGCTGTAATCGTGCTTAGATCTGCAAAGATCTCTTCATATGCTCCAGGCTTTAAAACTCCTCTTTATCCTTTCACTCAAATTCTCGGTATTGGGATCTCTTTGTATCTAATCGTAAAGCTTGGGACTTTCCCATTGCTTCTGGTGTGCGCTGCAACTTTGCTGACGCTGGTTTGGTATCAATTCATAGGAAAGAAGAAGGCAACGCAAACAGCTGGTGCAATACATCATATTTACGAGCGGTTAGGTCGAGCAGCTGATACTAGTGTTGATCGAGAAATTTCTGCTGCTATGCAAAGCCATGGGCTTCGCTCTGAGGATGACTACGCTGGCCTGATTGCGAGAGCTTCAGTGCTGTATGTTCCGAAAGATGGTGATATTGATCTAGCAGCGACTCGCGCTTCACAGGTTTTAAGTCATCGAATAGGAATTGATGCTGATACGGTTAACGAACAATTTCTAGAAACTGGTTCGCTTTGGATACAGCCCTCTCAAACTCATCCGACAGCCACACCAGTCGCGTTCTTTGATGACGCTGAGGATGATCATTTAGTAATCGTAAAAAGTGAGGCTGGGATCACAATACCTGCCGAATGGGGAGGGCGAAATGAGCGCGTGAATGCTTTATTTTTCCTTGCTGGAACCACATCAAAACCAGGCCGTGCTCTTCGCTTAG
>PATL01000021.1 GCA_002713605.1 bacterium | reverse complement strand
ATGTTCCTATCCCTGAAACACCCCCAAGAAATGCCCTTGATTTGGGGTGCGGATATGGGCCAATTGCAGCTGTTTTGGAACATAGGTTCCCTGATACAAAAATCTGGCGAATAGATGTCAACAGAAGGGCTATTGAGCTTGCAAAGAACAATACCCAAAACGATGAAACTATAATTTGCACACCTGATGAGGTTCCTAAAGACGTCATGTTTGATTTGATATGGTCAAACCCTCCGATACGAATTGGCAAAAAGAACCTGAAAAGCTTATTAAATATATGGCTTGGACGCCTTAATATCTCTGGGTCAGCTTATTTGGTAATCAATAAAAATCTTGGTGCGGACAGTGTCCAGAAATGGTTAGAAAATGAATCTTGGGCTACGAGTCGGCTAAAGTCTCTCAAAGGCTACAGACTTCTTGAGGTCAAGCATCATGTCTGAACATTTATCGAACACTGAATTAAAGCGCCTCCATCGTGACTGGCGCAAGAAAGCGAATAACCGACTTGCACTCATCATTGATGGCATTCAAGGCCCTTACAATGTGGGTTCAATCATTCGCAGTTCAGCTGCTGAAAGAGTTGATTTTGCATGGTTTAGTTCGGGGTCTACAACACCAGATAATACGAAAACTGGAAAAACAGCTTTGGGAACTGATCGTTATCTTAAGTGGTCTGAATGCCCTGATGTCACTCAAGCAATTGAAGCCGCAAAGTCAGAAGGGTACCAAGTAGTCGGATTGGAACTGGCTGAGGGTGCAGTCCCAATTCATGAACTAAAGCTAAACACAGATATTTGCTTCCTTGCGGGACATGAGGATCGAGGTGTAAGTAGACGAGCCCTTGAATGCTGTGATGCCGTTACTTTTATTCCTCAATTGGGAAAAATCGGATCCTTAAATGTTTCGGTCGCCGTATCAATCGCTTTATATGAAATGCGTAGACAAGGCTGGAATTAAGGCACTTTCCTTATGCGTTTATTGCTACCCTGACCCGTTCTTTCGGCCTATCAACTTTGGAAAGAGTTTTCAACAGAAGTGAATGAGAGTCTGATTTAATAAGCCAGGATTCCTCAAGGGGGCCGAGAACTTCAATCCCCTCAATAACATCTATAAGATCAACGTACTTCTTTGCTCCGGGACCAGATACTTCAGCATATGAACCGTAAGGCGGCAGAGACAACAATTTCCTGCGCCGCTGATTTAGATCACTCCAAGTGCTGAATTCTCCTGTTTTAATAAGCCCAAGAAGTTCACTCTTGTGAGAGTGCGTTTGAATAATCACTTGACCATTTGCTCGAGACCTAGTGTTTGTTATCCTAACAGCACGTATCAGGTTAGAGAGTGCAGTTTCTTCGCTCCTATAGCCTCCCGCATATAGCTCTTGATCATAATCGGCGAAGAAGATTAGATCAGCCCAGTCAACCCTATGGAGAGCAGCATTTGTGCCCAAAAGGTATTTACCGTTATGCAGATTAACGTCATCACTACTTGAGTGAATTTCTTGTACTGGCTCTTGAAGTAGGGCTTCCAATTCTTCCTTAGCTCTACCGATTCCAATTCTAAGGTTTTTAAGTTTTGTAGACAGACAAAATGAACAAGCTATAGGCCTCCTATGGTTTCGTGAACATGTCAAATAATCTTCATTTGGTTGACTCATCTTTGAATTACATTCGGAACAGATTACGATTTCACCACACGATGCACAAACGAGAAGTTTTGATCGCCCCTTGCGGTTAAGTATGACTATGCTCCTTTCAGAGTTTTTCATTTTATCTATCACACCACTTGGCCAAAGACCGTGTCCTTTCCCCTCATATTGCTTTGGGTCCAGCACACGTATTTTTCCCCATCCCGTGTTGATCTCGTCGTCTTTGGTTTCAGTTGTTTGAATTTCTTTTCTAACCTCAGGTGAGAGTATCGGGGAGGTGAAGACAATCGGGATACCAATTAATTTCGCTCTCTGGAGCACAACATCTCTGGCATTCCAAGTTGGAGCAGCTTCATTTCTATACGCATTATCATGCTCGTCGATGACTAATATTGCGGCGAGATCTTTTATTGTTGCAAATGCCGCTGATCTGGTTCCGACTATAGTCCCCCCTTGTGCTCCCACGAGCCAATCCTTCCCGTGCAGTCCAGATTTTACGCCGATGCCTTTCAGACGCCCCACTAACAATTGTGCTTGCTTAACAGATGGAACTAAAATTAATGAGTTCCCGCGCTTAACTGTTTCTTGAATTATCGGCCACCTATCACCAAGTGGAGAGATTTCTTTTCCCGTTGCAGAAAATCCGGAGAAACGATTCTCTTTCGCTAATGACAGTTCAGATTGATTCAAAGATTCGCTTTCTTCATTGAGCCTTGCTCGTATCATGGATTTTGGGCTTGCGACCCTTAAAAATTTACTTACTGGCCCATGCCAGTTTTTAGCAGCCCATTTTGCAAGATCTACCACTTCAGGACTGGGACCTATTCCACTTACTTTCTTTAAAGGAATTAGCTCAACATTAGGTTTATCCATGGGATTGACCTCTGATACCCAACCGCGAACTATTCTATTCCGAAATTGGATTCGTACAATCGCTCCTACTTGAAGAAACTTACTTTCTCCAGAGATATTCCAGTCTTCTGGCACTAGATAATTAAACTCTTGCGTTATCCCATCTATGTCAGGTATTACTCTAACTGCTTCTATCACACGCGCTTTGGGACTACTCATAAAAACCCTTGAAGGGTTGTTTGGATTTTAGTGTTATAAATGGACTAGATATTAAGAACACTCTTTAATGCATCAACTTTATTTAGTTGTTCCCAAGTGAATTCTTCTTCTTGCCTACCAAAGTGACCATAAGCTGCCGTTTGGGCATAAATTGGTCTCCGGAGATCCAAATCATGAATGATGGCAGCAGGGCGGAGATCAAAAATTTCATCGATTGCTGAAGAGATTGAATCAGGAGGTACAGTTTCGGTTCCAAATGTTTCAACGAGAATAGACATTGGCCTTGCAACGCCTATCGCATACGCTACTTGCACTTCGCAACGGGAAGCAGCACCTGATGCGACAACATTTTTCGCTACCCACCTGGTTGCATATGCTGCACTCCTATCAACTTTTGATGGGTCTTTGCCAGAAAATGCCCCACCACCGTGTCGAGCCATACCTCCATATGTGTCTACTATTATTTTTCTCCCTGTTAAACCAGCATCTCCGACTGGACCACCAATGACGAATCGTCCAGATGGATTAACATGCACATCGTAGGCATCGTCCTGAAATAATTCAGGGATGATTGGTCGTATGACGTGCTCAATCAGGTCCGGCTCTATTTGGTGCGATCTATCGATTCCGGCGTTATGTTGTGTTGACACCACTACGTTTCTGAGACGAACGGGCTTCCCTCCCTCGTAATCCATTGTGACTTGCGTCTTACCATCTGGTCGCAAGTAAGGAACCACTCCGCTCCGCCGAATTTCTGTTAATTGTTTAGCTAATCTATGGGCAAGGTCTAGTGGTTGAGGCATATAATTTGGTGTTTCCGCCGTAGCATAACCGAACATAAGGCCTTGGTCTCCTGCTCCGAATGAGTCCCATTCATCTTTAGCTATTCCACTTCTGGCCTCAACAGAATTATTAACTCCATCTGCAATGTCGTTTGACTGCTCATCTATCGCTATCATGACACCACAGGTATTTCCGTCAAACCCGAATGACGGGTTGTCATACCCTATTCTGCAGATCGTTTCTCGAACAATACCAGGGATGTCAACATAAGCTTCTTCGGTTGTGATCTCACCTGTAACAAGAGCCATACCAGTTGTCACTAAGGTCTCACATGCAACTCTACTCATAGGGTCTTTATCCAGAAGTGCATCAAGAATCGAGTCAGAAATCTGGTCCGCCATTTTGTCAGGATGCCCTTCAGTTACTGATTCTGATGTGAATGTGAAGGAGTTGGTCATGTCATTACTTTATCTGCTCAATAAAGCAGAGTCTCATCTAATCTCTAAAACTGCGTCAAGAATCCCATCGGCAATCGTACGTTTATCCGACAGTGGCAGAGTCCATTTTGAGTCTTCGCTCATGATAGTTACCTCATTCGTATCATAAGAAAATCCGATATTAGGAAGTGAAACATTGTTGGCAACAATTAAATCTAGATCTTTTTTCTTTAGCTTTTCGATTGCGTTCTTCTCAAGGTCTTCAGTCTCAGCAGCAAATCCTACGATGGTTTGGTTAGGTTTCTTTCCTCGCCCTAGGTCAATAAGGAAGTCATGAGTGCTTGTTAATTCAAGGCTTTTAATGCCTTTCGTTTTTTTAATTTTGTGGTCTGATACTTCTGCAGGGCGGAAGTCAGCTATGGCGGCAGCCATTATCACTACGTCAAAGTCTTCTTGGTTTCCCATAACGACTTCTTCCATATCCTTTGCCGTTTGCGCACACAGAACCTTAACACCTGGAGTAACTTGATCAGGCATCGAAGTAACTAAAGTGACATCCGCTCCACGCATATACGCAGCTTTCGCTAACGCATATCCTTGCTTTCCTGACGATTTATTGGTGACATAGCGTACGGGATCTATAGGTTCCCTCGTTCCACCAGCTGTTATTAGAATTTTTAAATTGTTAAGATCTTTTTTTGTCAATACAAGCTCGACTGAAGAAAGAATTGATTCAATTCCAGCTAATCTTCCTCTTCCTATATCACCGCCAGCTAAAATTCCCTCTTCGGGCTCGACAATAACAACTCCTCGTTCTCTCAAAGTTTTGATATTGTCTTGTACAGCTTGATGTTCCCACATTTCTGTGTGCATTGCTGGACACAAGACCACAGGAGCCCTAGTAGCTAGTAACGTGGCGGACAGCAGATCTCCCGAGATTCCCGCAGCGTATGTGCCTATAAGTTTTGCCGTAGCCGGAGCTACTAATATAAGGTCGGCTTCTTGACCTAGGGTTGTATGCGGTATTGGGTCTTCATCCTCCCATAAGGATGATTTGACTGGTTCAGATGCCAAAGCACTCAGTGTCACTTCGCCTATAAATTTTTTTGCAGCTGTTGTCATAATAGGAGAAACGAATGCCCCTGCGTCAACAAGCCTGCGGCTTATCTCAACTGATTTATAGGCAGCAATTCCACCTGATACGCCTAATACAATCCTCTTCTCAGAAAGCATCATGAACACACCAATTACTCGGTTTCTTCTTCCTCTTCTTCAGGTTCTTCGACTTCGGCTATTACTTCTTCAACGGCGACGGGTTCAGGTTCTTTCTTTTCTCCTGCTACGACCTTATCTTGGATAATCTCTTCAAAACTTATCGATAGGGGCTTGGCAATACCTTCTGCATGCACCTGTGGAGGAACGGAAACTCCCAGTCCGCCATCTAGCTGGTTTCGATATGCATTAATCTGCCTTGCTCGTTGAGCAGCTAGTGTCACAAGCCGAAATTTTGAATGAGAATCTTCCTCCCCTTGTTTGAGAGATCTTTCAAGTAAACCCTCAATTTTAGGGTAAATCATTGAATTATTTTCGGTAGACATTATTACTCCAAACTCTCGCTTTATTTTGCGAAATATACTCATCTAATGGTAACGAGATNGATTNAAAATNCTACTNAAGATNNNCNAAATGAACTATCTCANCTTNNATGNNCATTNGCNTGNCTCTCTATNAAGGNTCGTATNTCTTGAATTGTGCGCTCNANNTCATCATTGATAATGANGTGNGCTCCTAATTCTTTTGCTCTCNNGCGTTCNNGTTCCCCTTTAAGNATTCTNTTCTCTACCTCANCCTCAGGGTCCCCTCTGCCCCTAAGTCTTCTTGCTTGGTCATCTACTGAGGGTGCATCTACGAAAATCAGTAGCGCTGGTATAGCCTTCTTTATAATAGATGAGGCCCCTTGAACATCAATTTCAAGCAGAATATGCATGCCATCTGGCGCTTCCGGTAATGGTGTTCCGTACAAATTTCCTTGAAATTCCGCCCATTCGAGAAACTCTCCAGACTCGATAGAGGATTCAAATTGTTCACGAGTGACGAAAACATAGCTATCGGGATTCTCACCGTCGCGGATAGGCCGAGTTGTCCAACTTTTTGAAAGCCAAAGGTTATCCATGGAGTCAACAAGCGATTGTGCGATTGTCCCCTTGCCGACTCCTCCTGGGCCGGAAACTACGATAACCATGGAGATTTAACTGAACTCTGAGACGAGTGCCGCTCTTTGTTGATCGCCTAACCCTCGGAGGCGTCTGCTTTCTGCGATTCCTATCTCTTTCATGATACGACGAGCTTTTACTTTCCCTATTTTAGGCATTGATTCAAGAACTGCGAGTACTTTAGTCCGGCTCACGATCTCATTTGAGTCAGACTTCTCAAGGACTTCACTAATTGTAAGTGTACCCATTTTGATTAGTGCTTTAAGTTCAGCCCTCACCCTCCTCGCTTCAGCAGCTTTTTCTAATGCTGCACGCCTTTGTTCGTCAGTAAGTTTTGGAGGTGCGGGCATAATTAAATAATAATTCTCACATCCTAAAGAACGGTGAATGCTAGATATTTTTTGATGATATCTGAGATATCTCCATTATGATTTCACGGGCAGCTCTCCTAGGGTCATCACTTTGCACCACAGCTCGACCTATGACAAGCAAGTCAGCCCCATTGTCTATCGCAGCTAAAGGCGTCGCAACATTAGCTTGGTCATGGTGTTCCACTCCCCGAGGTCTAATTCCTGGCACTACAAATGTTAAATCAGGAACTATAAGATTCGCTTCCTCCAAATTCTTTGCTGAGCAGACAATTCCTTTACAACCCGATAACTTTGCAAGACGTAGGCGCTCTGCCATCAAATTATCTGGTGTTTCTTTCTGACTGGTAAGAATGGTTACGCCCAAAGCTTTCGGCATTTCTAGCTCAGCGTATTCCGCTCCCTGCGCAAGCCCTTCAACGCCAGCAGCCAACATTGCTTCTCCTCCAGCTGTATGCAGTGTTAAATAATCAATACCTAGTGAACCTAGAACTTTTGCAGCTCGCCCTACGGTATTAGGTATATCGTGCAGTTTTAAATCAAGAAATACCTTGTACCCCATCTCCTTTAACGTGCCAATGATATCTGGACCGGCTGCGCTAAATAATTCAAGACCTACCTTGGCTACGCCAAAATATGGAATCAAATCTCTAGCTAATCGGACAGCTACAACTAGATCATCAACATCTAGTGCTAAAGCGAGTTTATTTGTAATTTCTGGTTTAATTTCAATATCTTCTTCCATGAATCTCCAATTTCTCTTTTCGTTATGGCTTATGCGCAAGGCCCTTTATTGCTTCGATGCTTTCAAACTCGTTATCTCGGCACCACTTACCTAAATCAGTGATGATTTTCCTAGATATCCGGGGATTAGCAAAGTTTGCGGACCCGATTTGAACTGCTGATGCCCCAGCCATCAAGAACTCAATTACATCTTCTGCTGAGGTTACACCGCCAACACCCACGATTGGAATGTCTGGCATGGCTGAATGAACTTCAAATACTGAACGAATTGCAACAGGTCGAATTGCAGGTCCACTTAATCCACCACCACCCGCACCAAGTAATGGTCGCTGTTTATCAATATCTATTACCATGCCCATCACAGTATTTATTAAAGTAACCCCATCAGCACCTGCTTCTCTNGCAGCGCCTGCAATCTCAACTAAATTTGTGACATTTGGGCTTAATTTAGCCCAACGAGGTACGTTAATCTTGCTAGTTGCCTGAATCACTTCATAGGTGCTGTCTGGGCTATGGGAGAACATTTTTCCGCGGTCTTCAATATTTGGACAGGATATGTTCAGTTCTACTGCTTCTATAGCCGAAGGTAAATCTGAGCATAAATCAGCGGCAGACGCATAATCTTCAATTGTTCTTCCCCATATGCTCAGAATTATCGTAANCTTTGCATCGATTAGCTTTGGCAGAATATGTTCNAGCCAGTAAGGCAAGCCAGGACCCTGNAGNCCAATNCTGTTNATCATNCCNTTNGGTGTCTCNTGNAAACGGGGGGNNNNATTTCCTTCCCATTCATATGNNGAAAGGCTTTTNACAACNAATGCGCCNANNCTTGNTAGATCNNTGACNGNCGATAGTTCAGTGCCATGNCCNGCTGTNCCTGAGGCTAACATNACNGGATTNTTTAGATTTANNCTACCNACNGAGGNAGNCAAGNGATTTGAGCTATCCATACCNTGAGNAACTACNTNATNGCTCATCAGTTTTNCCGCTNTTTTCNTTNTCNATGTGNAAATCTTGAAGTGATTTCACTNTNAGAGGATGCTCNTTCCAATCAACTAGNCCTTTCGCAAGAGCCAAACCGGATGAAGCAGTCGTCAGGAGAGGTATTCCTCTTTCACCTGCAGCTTTACGAATATGGGCTCCGTCGGCACGAGGCCCCCTTCCACGTGGAGAATTAATGACCAATTGAACCTTTCCAGATTCGATTAATTCAACAGCCGTTACCCCATCATCGTCACCTATCTTCGCTACGGTATCTGAGACTTCCAAACCTGCTTGCCTCAATGCTTCGGCAGTTCCCACCGTCGCTGCAATAGTGAAACCTAATTCTGTGAATAGTATTGCTGACTCTATACCTTGTGCCTTATCTCGATCTGCCACTGAAATGAATACTGTTCCATCTTTTGGCAAAGACATACCGGCAGCAAGCTGACTCTTGACAAACGCCAACCCTGGTGTAGCGTCGATCCCCATTACCTCTCCAGTTGAACGCATTTCAGGGCCTAAAACCGCGTCTGTATTAGGAAATCTACTGAAGGGCAGTACTGCTTCTTTCACTGCCGTATGGCTAAAGATTTTCTCTTGATCTAATAATCCAGCGATGCGAAGTGTTTCTAGCGTTTCGCCCATCATCACTCTTGCAGCGACTTTGACCAGAGGCACTCCGGTAGCTTTGGAGATAAATGGAACAGTTCTTGAGGCTCTTGGGTTTGCTTCAATGACGAAAACAGTCTCTGAATCGCCTATACGCTTCACTACGAACTGAATATTTATTAGTCCAATAACATTTAACTTTTCAGCTATCAACGTAGAGTATTCCGTCAAAGTTGCAAGGGTAGTTTCGCTGAGATTAACGGGAGGTGTTACGCATGCACTATCACCAGAATGAACTCCTGCTTCCTCGACATGCTCCATAATCCCGCCAATTATTATTTCTCCGGAAGTGTCCCTTATAGCATCTACATCAACTTCCGTGGCGTCTTCCAGAAATCGGTCTATTAGCACTGGCCGCTGAGAGGATAACCCACCTTCTTTACCTAAACTTCCAGATACACTCAGCTCTTGCATGGCATCTCTTAGCTGCTCCTCGTCGTAAACTATGCTCATTGCTCGGCCACCCAACACATAAGAAGGACGAACTAGAACGGGAAAGCCAATTCTCTTAACGATCTCTAACGCCTCTGGGACTGATGTAGCCGTCCCGCCTGGCGGCTGGGGTATCTCAAGTTGGTTACATACCGAATTCCACCTTTCTCTATCTTCTGCAAGGTCGATTGAGTCCGGTGGCGTACCGACGACTAGTTCCCTAGGTAAAGCTGATGCAAGTTTAAGAGGTGTTTGCCCGCCGAGACTTACTATGATTCCCGCAATCCCTGGACCTTTGACTAATCTCGCTGATTCTGTTTCGGCGTCAAGTATATTCTTTACATCTTCCTCAGTTAGAGGCTCAAAGAAAAGCCTGTCGCTGGTGTCATAATCAGTTGACACAGTCTCAGGATTGCAGTTAATCATGACAGTCTCATATCCGACTTCGCTCAGTGCAAAACTTGCGTGAACGCAACAGTAATCAAATTCAATTCCTTGTCCGATGCGGTTGGGGCCTGAGCCCAATATCACAACTTTCGGTTTTTCTGAAGGGGCGACCTCCGTTGAATCTTCGTAGGTTGAATAGTGATAAGGCGTATGCGCTTCGAACTCTGCACTGCATGTGTCTACCGTTTTATATACAGGTATGATCCCAGCTTCTATTCTGACCTTTCGGACCTCATCACTCTCTAAGGCCCAAAGGTAACCAAGCTGCTCGTCACTAAATCCAAGTCTTTTGGCTCTCCGAAAATCCTTATTTGAAATTGTCTCGATTGAGAGACTTTCAAGATATTTGCGCTCTTCTACAATTATTTGAAGCTGGTCAAGGAACCAGAAGTCTATAAAGGTCTCTTCGTGAATTTCTTCTATCGGGATGCCTCTGCGTATCAATTCTCCTATTTGGAATAACCGTTCAGGTGTTGGTGTGGATACTTTTCTGAGCAATTCATCATCATTCAGACTTTCAAAATCCTTTTCCCCCGGATCAGCATTGAAGCCATGCCTTCCTAACTCAAGAGACCTAAGAGCTTTCTGTAACGATTCAGGGAATGTTCTGCCAATGGACATCACTTCGCCTACTGACTGCATTTGCGTACCTAGGACATTCTCTGTACCAGGGAACTTCTCAAAAGCCCATCGAGGTATCTTCGTGACTATATAGTCAATCGTTGGTTCGAAACTAGCAGGAGTTTTCTTTGTAATATCATTGGGTATCTCGTCCAGTGTGTATCCCATAGCTAGCTTGGTCGCAATTTTAGCGATCGGGAAGCCAGTAGCTTTTGAGGCAAGCGCTGACGACCGACTTACTCTAGGATTCATTTCAATAATTACGTATTCTCCGTTTTCAGGATTCACTGCGAACTGAACATTTGAACCACCAGTTTCCACACCTACTCGTCTCATACAGGCGAAAGCAGCATCTCTTAACATCTGGTATTCAACATCGGAGAGCGTCTGAGTAGGTGCAACTGTTATAGAGTCACCTGTATGGACCCCCATCGGGTCAAAGTTTTCTATGGCACAAACAACTACACAATTGTCTGCAGTATCTCGCATAACTTCAAGCTCGTATTCTTTCCAGCCTTTAATTGATTGCTCGATTAGGATTTCATTTATTGGACTTGCTGATAAGCCGTTTTTCGCGAGGCTCTTAAATTGTTCAGGTGTTTCGGCTATGCCCGTCCCTTTTCCACCGAGGATGTAAGCTGGCCTGACAATAACAGGCAAACCTATATCTTCAATGATCCTGTCTGCGTCTTCCATACTGTGAGCAACGCCACTTATTGGGACAGATAACCCAATCTCAATCATTGCTTCTTTGAATTTTGCTCTATCTTCAGCTGTGGAGATTGCCTCTGCATCTGCGCCTATCAGCTCAACTTTATACTTTTCTAGGATCCCTTCTCTCTCCAAGTCCATTGCTAAATTAAGTGCAGTTTGCCCCCCTAGCGTAGGTAGTAATGCATCTGGTTGTTCTTTAATAATTATCTCTGTCAGCACTTGAACTGTTAAAGGCTCAACATAAGTTGCATCAGCAAAATCTGGATCTGTCATTATCGTCGCTGGATTCGAATTAGCTAAGATAACCTCATAGCCCTCTTCACGCAAGACTCTGCATGCCTGTGTTCCAGAATAGTCAAACTCACAAGCCTGACCTATTACTATCGGCCCGGACCCTATCAGCAGAATCTTATGAATATCTATTCGTTTGGGCATTTATTTCGCCGCCTCTTCCATTAGTTTTGCAAAATCATCAAATAAATAAGAACTATCATGTGGGCCTGGCCCTGCTTCTGGGTGGTGCTGAACGCTGAATGCTGCCGCTCCTTTAAGCCTTATCCCCTGACAAACCCCATCGTTTAGGTTTATGTGAGTTACTTCCGCAACTTTTGCCACTGAGTCTGGGTCAATAGCAAAATTATGATTTTGGCTTGTGATCTCAACGACACCATTTGACACTTGCTGCACGGGATGATTACCTCCATGATGCCCAAAGGTCATTTTCTTTATGCTTCCGCCTACAGCCAATCCAAGAAGTTGATGCCCAAGGCATATGCCAAAGATAGGCACCTTCCCGATCAATTCAGATATTGTCTCAGGTGCCCCTTTCACAACTTCTGGGTCGCCCGGTCCATTTGATAGAAAAACACCATCGGGTTTAAGTTCTAGAATTTCCTTGGAAGATGTCGATGCTGGAACAACGAACACGTTTCCGAGGCGCTTTAAATGATTTATAATCGTCGCTTTTATGCCAAAATCTATGGCAACAATTAACTTGTCTTGACGATCCCCGTCGATCATGTAGCTCTCGCTGGTTGTGACTTGTGAGACAAGGTCAATACCTGACGTTCCTGGTTCAGATTTAGCAATTTCGTGAAGATCATCAGCGGCGAGCGTCCCAAAAGCTGCAGGCATAGCTCCAGATTCTCTTATGTGCATGGTTAGCCTTCGCGTATCGAGTCCTGCTATTCCTGGTATTTCCATTTCTTTCAGGAAAGAGTTTAAATCGCTTGTTGCACGCCAGTTACTGTGACGGCGAGCCAGGTCCCTCACAACGACTCCCCTACAATGTGGGCGACCACTTTCGTTGTCTACTTTATTTACTCCATAGTTCCCGATATGAGGATACGTGAAAGTGATGATCTGCCCAGCATAGGAAGGGTCTGTTATAACCTCTTGATAACCGCTGAGAACGGTGTTGAACACTACTTCACCTGTAGCGTATTCTTGCCTTGGGGAATGGCCAATCTGACAACCTTCAAAGATTGTCCCATCTGCTAGGACTAGCGTTGAATCATTAATTCTGATCACCTTTACCTTCCATGGTTTTGAACTACTCCATCAATAACTACTAGTTCTCCGTCTACAAGTGTGTGACTTACTAAACCTTTCAATTCAATATCTTCAAAAGCAGTTACTGAACACTTACTGGCCGTTTGATCTCCTTTAACAACCCAAGTAGCTTCTGGGTCAAATACAGTCAGATTTGCTGGCCTGCCGGGCACAAGGTCCCCTCCATGCGTCTCTGCGATGCCAGCTATTTCTGCAGGGGACCAGGATATGAGTCTCAGAATTTCTTTAAGCGGAATGTTAAGACTTTTAATTGATGCTCCTAGCGCGGTCTCCAGTCCTGTGGTCCCGAATGGAGCTTCTGTAAACGCTTGGTGTTTTAAGTGATCTTGACATGGACTATGCCCTGTCGCTATAGCATCTACGGACGTTATCAGTTCGTTGATCCGTGTTAATTCTTGCTCTGACCTTAAAGGGGGTAGAACTTTATAACGAGCATCAAAACTTGTGATGTGCGATTCATCGAGAGAGATATGGTGAGGTGATACCTCACATGTTATTGAGGCCCCATTTGATTTAGCTTCATTGATTATTTCGATTGATTTCGCCGTT
>PATL01000039.1 GCA_002713605.1 bacterium | reverse complement strand
TTCTCAATTAAACAACCATTTCTAACATGGAATACATCCTTATTAATATTATTAGGTACAATAGTTACTAGTCTAATATCCTCTCCAGTAACAGTAACCTTATTCCTTAATCCAATTGGATTATTTTCATTATAAACACCAGAACGAACCTTAATCGTATCTCCTTCTTGTGCTATCGCTGCTGCTGCACCAATAGTTCTCTTTGAATCACCTTCTAATAATCCAGTATTACCATCATCACCATCTCTTGTAACATAAATTATATTCTCTGTTTCTACTCCAGATGGTCTCCACTTAACACCATCACTAGTGGCTGATAATCTATAATCATTTTGAGCTCTAGATGCATCAAAACCAACATCGTTACTATAATCGATTATTTGGTTCTCTAATTCTAAAGTTCCAATCAGTTTTGTATTTTGACCTACATTTAAATTCTTCTCAATTCCTACACCACCTTCAACAACCAATGCACCACTATCTTTAGTTACTGATTGTGTAGTTCCAAAAATATGCTCATCACCACATACATTTAAATCTCCAGCAACACCAAGTCCACCACCAATTACTACAGCACCTGTCTGACAATCACTAGATGGTGTTGTAGAATTAACTCTAAGACTTCCTGATAATTCTTGATTTCCACAAACATTTAAATTTTTAGAAACACCAAGTCCACCATATACAACTAAAGCACCAGTGGTACAAGAAACAGATTCTGTAGAATCTTCTATTATTGTTTTTCCACCAATATTTAATCTCTTAGAAATACCAACACCACCATCTATCTGAACTGCTCCATTACTTGAGAAGGTTGATTCAGTAGTACTATTAAATGTTGAATCTCCATCTACATCTAATGTATCATTAAAGGTTACTTCACTATCTACATCTAATTTTGCATCAAATTCAACATCATAAGTAGCATGAAGTGTTCCAAGTATATCCAGATCAAAAACAGGATTATCTTCTTTAATACCAACCTTAGTCATCCTATAGATTGGAGAATCATTCTGAGTATTAGTGTGACCCCATAAATCCCTTGATTGTATTCTTGCAACTGCAGTAGGATTATTTGGATCTGGTATTGGTATTATAGTATCTGTACCAAGTCCTAAACTATTTTGTTGTGTAAAATTTAACCACTGGAATAATTGTGCAGTTCCACCTGTAGGTAAACTTACATGCTCATCCTGAACATACATTCCATCCAATGTTACAGGAGATGCTGCTACCCATCTAATTCCATTACCATCTCTAGTTAAATATTGTCCATTTGCACCTGGTGAATCAGCAGAGTCAACAATATTTCTATCAATCTTAACAGTTCCTTCTACATTTAACTTTATCTCACCCTCAACAGCTTCAACAGCCGCATTATATCCAGGTATCTCACCAGGATATGTACTACCAATTCCTACTCGACCCTGATCATCAACTATGAATATATCATCATATGCTCCGACTTGGAATCTACCATAAGGAGTAACACTTCCAACACCAACTGAACTAACTCCAGTAAGAGGATCAGAAGTAACAGTAACCGATTTCTCAAACATTCCAATTTGGAATTTGTCTTGAGGTANACTNGTCCCAATACCTACCCTACANGGATTNGTAGTAACATGTAAACACTCAACACCAACTTGGAATTTACTACCTGGTATGGTAGTTCCAATACCAACTAGACCTTCCTCAGTNACAACAATAGANGTATNTCCAGCACCCACTTGGAATCTNGCATCAGGTTGTGTAGTTCCTATTCCAACNCGACCNGCNGTCTGACCATCATCAGCATCTTTNTGTGAAGATATAGCAACAAAAACGGTTCCTGCCGAACCAACATTAAATCTATGCTTTACCGTTAAATAATCTGTATATAATTCTGCGTTAATAAAAACATCATTATTAAATGTAGCAATACCACTTACATTTAAATTTTGGAGATTAATATTTAATCCATCACCAAAATCTGCGTTACCAAATAAATCCGCATAAAGAGTTCCATAAACATAAACATCATTATAAAATTCAGCTACATTACCAACTCTATGATTTTCACCATCGTGTAAACCTTCAAAATTATCGGATTCTGCCATATCTTATAACCTACCCGTTGGTATTTGAGTTCCACTAAAACACATTCCCATCCAACTAACATCTCTTATCCAAAGAGATCTAGAATATTTGGCAGTGGTATTTAATGTTTCNCAATTAAGATTTATACTATTACCCTTATTATTAAAATTAATATCACCACCAGCTTCAAACTCTATTGTAGTATCAGATTTTATTAAAATAGAAGTNCCTTTTATAGTAATCTTTCCACTATCTGCNGTAACACTAATACCAGTTCCGTTTGTAGATACTATATTAACACCTTTATCCGATCCTTCTGCACCTCCATTACCCTTTCCTCCACCACCAGCAAGAGTAAGAGTTTCATCAACAGTAATATCTAAATTACCAGTATCAGCCATTTCTATAGTAGTATTACCAGNTTCTGAACTACCAGTTATGGCATATATTCTAGATCCAGCCATACCAAACTTTGGACTTGCAGTTTCTATTTTGAAATTAGGTCCGAAAGAATCAACAGATCTACTTTGCCAAGATGTTTTATTAGACATTTATACTACCTATACTATGTTATTTATTTCAACTAACACAATCAATAACCTGCTTAACTTCACCTTGATATGGAGGTCTTTCTCCCAATCTTGGTTTTAAGATAGCACCATAACCTGTTCTTGTATCAATTTTAAGTTCTGGTAACTTAGTTATCTCCTTAACATTGATTGTTGCAGCACTTGGTGGTATGANATTAACTATCCTTCCTAGATTATCAATATAGGTAGTATATTCATTACCATCATCATCAGTCACTTTATCATCTTTGTCATAATCTTGTCCAGGATTAACGATAGTAACACGATCAACAACCAC
The DNA here is from genome assembly GCA_002713605.1 of bacterium. The sequence continues at coordinate 8,725 of PATL01000039.1, read as the reverse complement.
TGGTTCTTCATCATCCACATCTTTAATCGGATAATTTTCACCTTCAGATACAACATATATGTCAGTTACTTGCTGATAAGTAGGAGAATCTTCATCATAATCAATTACTGCTCTAGCAACTGCACCATATCCTTGTCCACACTCATCAGTAATTTCTACAAATGGTGGTCTATTGTACCCAGATCCACCACTCTTCAAATCAATACCAATAAGACTACCCACTGCCTCAACACCAGTTCCAATTCTATTACCTAAAATTGCTCTAGCATTAGCACCAACTCCATTACTACCAAAAATTCTAACTTTAATTCCAGCACATTTTAATGGAGGACCACCATAACATTCACCCAATGGACTNTTAAACTTAGGAACAGATACACTTGGATTCATAAAATCAAATACTCCTAAACTACCACCAGCAATACTTAATCCTTGAGCAGCATCTACTAAACCTTCTGTTAATTTATCAGCAGTATTGGCAACAGATAATATCTTATCAATAGCAATCTCAGCAGCTTCCACTGGTCCTTTACCTAGAACCCACTTAGTAACTTCCTGACCAGATGCTTTTGGTGGTGTCTCACACTCAAACATTTTAGCAATATTAAGTAATGCTTCTGCCTTTCCTCGTAAGAAATCGCCAGGACTAAATCCACCTAATATTTTAGATATTCCACCCAAAAGTGGTCCAAGACCTTTAGTAATACCTCCAATGATCTGATTCATTAACCCACCAATAAATTGATCACCAATACAAGACACAAAATTTTGAACATTCTCTAATATTCCACTAAGCATTCCACTAATAGTATCTTTCAAACCACCTATAATATTCTGCATAATACAGGGCATACCCTCTTCAATAGCTTTAAGAGGTTTAAGTAAGGCTGCTTGTGCTTTAGCACCAGCTTTTTTAGCTAATGAACGACTCTTAGTAGCAGCAAAAACTGTACCAAATACTTTTTTATATAACTTTTTCAACCCACCATTCGCTTTAGGTCCCATTTCACTAGTAAGATTACTCATCATACTTGCAGCTAATCCACCAGACATTCCAGTAAGTTTGTCAGTAACAATACCTATTTTTTTCTTTGATAATTGTTTTGCTGCTCCAGATAATTCAGATAACTTACCATCACCAACCATACCTTGAATATCATCAACTAATCCACCAACTTGATCCTTCATTTCACCTATTGCAGATGTTGATTCATTACTAGCAAGATTAATAACTTTACCTATAACAGGATGAGTAGATCTTAATTTTTCAACTTCTTCTAGATTCTCATTTAATTTCTTAACTAACTTCTCAGGAAGTTGAACAGGTAATGCTTGAGCACTAGAAGATTGCTCACCAACCTCAGTCTTCAAGAAATATGATCCATCATTTTTTATCTTTGAAGTATACCCAGTAAAAGGTGCAAAAGGCATACTATAATCTTCAGATGGGAACTGTCCCTTAGTTCTACCAAAAAGACCTACAATAACAGGCAGTTGTGCATCATCACCATCAAGAAAGAATCCAAATACACTGTCACCTGGACTTAATCTAATAGATCTAAATCTATCAGCACCACCAGATCCTGCAGTAGTTGGTAATAAAACTTGTGCCCAAGGAAGATCAACATTTTTTAATTCAGTAAGATCTTGAGGATGATATCCCATAATACGGACTTTAATCCTATTACCCCAAGAAGATCCTGATTGATTTATCTGATCACCTTGACAATCTTCTGGTGCGATTTGTCCTATCCACCAACGAAAACCATCTCTTCCTACAAAATTACTTTTTAATANTGATTGTTCTATCATGGTGTTCTAGATCCGAATGTATCGCTTATTAGTGTTAATGAAGTATATGAACCACTTGGATCATAATGATGACACAATTCCTTAATCATATATAGACCACTTTGTTCAGGGTCAGTATCCTTTTTTTCTTCACGAGTAATTCTAGGAAATATACATTNAATAATAGTACCAGCTTCTAACTCAGTATTTGAAGGAATTGTCATAGAAATCATCTGAGTAAACAAGGTATTATATCTCATCATTGCCTGAGATTGTGTTTTACCNGGATCAGCATTCTTTGAGTCAATAGAAGCATCTTGTTCCATTGTACCAACATCAAGAATTGCTGTAACATTCCTACTGGGAATATCACCCAGAGTCCTATTATCATCAGGATTTATTTTTGGTAATTTTATATCCTTACCCAAATTCTCAGTATTTGTCTTATAATCTGCTAATTTAAACAATCCCTTTGCAGGATTCGTATACTCAAAAGTATAAGGATTAAAGAACATTCTTTGACTACAATATGTACCCCTTTGNAAATTACCTATCAAATCTTGATTTTGATTTGTACTATAATCTATAATTTTATAATCATTACCTTCTCCTTTCTGAATAACTTCAGTAAATTCATAAACTTTTNCAAAAGGTTTTCCAGCTATNATACTATCAATAGATTTGAATTTATATCCACTTTTAGTTTCATAGAAGAAATATCCAGCAGTTCCTGAACTCTTTTTAGTTTTTCCTGGAACACCTTTAGATGCTAACCAAGTTAACACAGTAAAGGGTTTCCTCATATTACCTATAAAACCATACTTATTTTGAGTCTCATCAATATCTATTTTCTTTTTGGTACTTAAATACTTTTTATCTTTAATAATTTTTTTAACAGATTCACTAATTTTAAGAGAGGTAGGAAATTTTCTACCAACTCTTGTTGTTTCGTTAGTTATTGCTTCACGAGAAACCAAATTTAAAGTAAATGATTCACTTTCAGTCTTAGAATATACATTAGTAATACTAGAGACAAATAAGTATTTGTCAGATTTAGATGCAAANTCAAGTCCTGGATTCTTTTTATTATTNCCAAGAACTCTAAGTTTAACTCTTTCACCACCTCTTANAGGTAAACCATTATATACAGTCTGTAATTGCCCATCAGGTCCTTTAATAGTTCCACCATCATTAACTACTTGTATCTTTACAGTAATTGTAGGTGAAAGTATATCTTCATAATAATCGACCATAACCACACCAGCAGCTATATCAACTGTTTTTGAACCGTCTGCTGATTCAATTATAATTTCTTCGTATATGGATGGATCTACTGCTGACATTAGGTATATGAGTATAANCTTGCTTGAATCTTTTTATAAAAATTCTCAGTAAGAAAAATTGTTCTTTTTTTACTTTTAGTTGTCGTTGGAGGAGGTGAACTACCACCACTTCCAGAACTTCCCTGATTATTTAACATATAAACAACTGATCGTTTTCTTGGTGTGCTGAGTTTTCTTGACTTCAAATCTTTTTTCTTAGGATTAATAAGATTAAAATCATTTCCTTTCTTGTCAAGATCAGTTAATCCACCAGTCATCCAATCAGCAGCAGACCTCCAACCCAAGAATCCACGATTTCCTTTATCCTTTTTCGTTGTNAAATTATCAAAATCATTCTGTATATTATTAATACCATCNTTGGCACTTTCTACATTTTGTGCCATTANATTCTTCATTTCANCTGCNANAGATTTNAAATTATCACTATTACCTGAAATAAGATNATTAATAANATCAGGTCCTAATTCATCTACANTATTCTTAGGAATAATAGCTTCACCACCCTCAACATTAATATTTTTTCCACCTTCTTCATGAGATTTTCCATCTATAATTCCACCTAGTTTNTACATCTCAAAAGATCCTTCATNATCTTCATCATCTTCATTATTTGATTCCTCTTGAGTATTCTGCTGATCCTTCTTATTGTTTGGAATTAATTGNTCTTGTGGTTTAACTTCTGCTTCCTTTTTCTTTGCACTCTCAATAATTTCAGATTGANGTCTAGATCTCTCCTCNTCTNCTGATTCTTCAGTATCTGCTTGCTCATCCCTTTTATTTGGGAATAAATCAAGAAAATCCCACCACTGATTTTTTGTATNTTCACCAAATCCTTCATCTTTCTTATCTTCATTTTCTTTATTAATCTCATCAACAGCATCATTTACTTGATTAGCACCATCAGTCAACTGACCTTCCATCAAACCAAATGCTCGTGAAGTNTCTGCCTTTGCTTTATCAAGTTGACCTTTGGTTTTCATCAGATCAACAGTATTTAATTTATCTTTTTCTACATCTAATGCAAAATCTGTCTGAGTCAGAATACCTATAAGATCATTTGTAAAGTTTGAAAGAAAATTAACAACTCCATTAATATTCTTCATTAATTCATTAGCACCCTTAATAATTNCTGGTAATTTAGTNACTAACCATCCAGTCAGAGTGTAACCAACAAAATCCAATACTCTACCAAANAATCCTTTAGTACTATCAGAAATAACTTTTCCTGTTCTTTTTAAAGCTCCTGTGACACCAGATGCTTCAATAATACTTTCATTTTCCTTTCTTCTTACATTATCTCTTCTTTTTCTGAAAAATTTAGCATCATTATCTATTAATTTTTTCTTTACTAAATTACTTTCACCAAGACTATCGGCAATTTTTCTACTAGAAAGACTTGCCTTCTCGATTCCCTTAGTAAAAATCTGAGTTGAATTTGATATAGCTTTTAAATTAAGAGAAGATTTAAGAACTAAACTCTTAATTANTGGAGTAGATGCCATTTACTTATNCAGGTGCTATTTGATACTCTCTATATCCAGAGTAAATGTAAGTATTATCATTATTATTTGNAGGTATTCTAGGAACAGTACCACCCATACTACCAGTTCCAGAAGTAGTACTAGCTTGATTGGTAGATCCTGAATCAGGATTTCCATCCTGAATAATTTGAGGTGGTGGTTCGTTTAAAGAAAGATCGGCTTCCTTTAATTCAGTTAATCTTTTTCCTGGATCATTAAAAAGATTAAAATTACTTCCTTTCTTGTCAAAATCAGTTAATCCACCACTCATCCAATCAAGAGAAGATCTCCAACCTAAAAATCCACGATTTCCACCTTCTTTATCNTGTAATGCGTCATTAGCATTAGGGGTAATATTATTCGACAAACCTTCTAATTCTCCTGGTTTTGGTTCCCAAACCTCACCTTTAGCTTNAGCAATAATCTTTTGNTGTGCAATATATCTCTCTTTATCTGTCATTCCTGTATTTNNTTGGGCAGTAATAGNATCACCACCACTCGGACCATTTATTAAGCTTTCCCGTGTAGNTTGNGTAACATTCTTTCCGANCATAAATGATGCAATCATTGCTGCANCTTTTGCCCANNNATTTTTAGTAAATGCACCAACAACCTTACCACCCATTCTAGAACCAATTACACCACCAGCACTATCAGTTANTGCACCAANAGGATTTTTACCTCCTAAAATATCAATACCAGCATCAANAGNACCATANNCTANNACCNCCTGTTAGTCTTCTNAAAAAGTTTCCAGCTNTCGCAANAGGACCTACTTTTCCTGGTAATAAATTTTTTGTAAGAGGTGCTACTGGTGGTTTCGNACCTAGTATACCACCTTTCAACATTNNTGCTCCTGCACCTCCCCTCAATAAATTAACTAAACTTATAAAAGGTTTNTTTACTACATTCTTNAAAGTAATTNCAATAGCCTTAGCAGCAAGACTTTTAAGAGATGAAGCTATTGCAATAATTGCTACATTTAGACCTACAATAATANNACCACCNANTACCAGACCTNGAANAATCTGATTGTTTATTTCTTGTATTTTTTTCTTATTACCACTTGCATATGCACCTATTAAATCAATAGTCTTAGTACCTAACCACCCAAATAAAATACTCGTAAANTAAGTACCTAAAGCACCTAATATATTTGACGCTTTTTTAGCTAAAACTTCAACTGGTTTAATTGCTGCATTAGCTATTTTCTTTTCTATTTCTCCTTCTTTTCCTTCTCTAAGACCTAGTGTTGCTAATTGACGCTGTCTATTAGCCTCAGCATTCATCCTCTGTTCTTCTAACTGTGAACTTAAGGATAAACTTTGAGATATTGCTGTTAACGATTGNGTTAGAGCATTAACTTGACCAGCAACAGAAGTTAACTGTACAGTAACTGAATTTACTGCATTAGTATTTCTAATTATTATTCTAGTTAACTGAGGATCTACTNGAGCATTTTGAGCAGGAGCAGAAGTAGGACGAAACATGCTATTAGCAAATCTACTTCTAATAGCCCTTATACTACTTTGTATTGGTGATGTTATTACTTCAGCCATTGTTTGCTGCTTGCTGTGCTTTTAGATTTTCCTCTTCAATATATTGTTGAAGAAGTGTTAAATAAATTTCCCTTTCCCAAGGAATCATATTCTCTAGCTCTGTTAAGCTATATTTATGATGTTGCATCAGGGCAAAATTTACCTTATAGTATGACTCAAGATCTTCATGAGCCATACTTATGCGAAAAAACTCTGTAATCCCTCCAATACAATTTCATTTTCAACTTTTGTTTCTGGATTAACTACAGTAATAGTATGTTTCAATTTTGGCATAGTTTCAAAAAACTTCTCAANAGATTTAAATTGTTTTGAATTAAGAGACTCAACAAAATCTGATAACTCCTTTTTAGTACAATCCGCAGAAGCCCAAGACTCCTCTTCAGAATAAACTTGATCNATACAANNTGNAANTAANTTAAANGTATCNTCAACATCAACTTCACCAGATGCAAAATTTGTTTTAATAAATTCATCCATAGAAGGATACTTCATTCTTAAAGTATATTCATCATCCAATTTAATATCNGTAGNATGATCTTTATCNGTAGAAACCTGTATATCATCCAAATTAACCATTGTTGGAACTTGAGTTTTTCCATCATCAGGACAAGTTATCATAATTTCAACTTCTTCACCCACAGATTTTCCACGAATATTAAGAAACAAATATTCAATATCAAATGTTGNTAATTTTTCAACCTTTATACCTCTAGTTAAAATACAATGAGAAATAACATCTTTAACAGCATTTGCTATCTGTTTAGTATCTTGACTTTCNAAAGCCAAAATAAGTACTTTTTCTTCTTTAACTAAAAAAGGTCTATATTTAANTTTCTTTTTAGACGAAGGAATAACCAACTCATAGGAGGGTGCAGAAATTTTTGGTAAAGGCATAATCTATACAATTCAGTAATTTTATTTATAGGGGTTTTTTTAAAGTACCCTACCCTCACTTATAACACTACCACCACNACTAGGAGTACCATATAATTTNTCACCTAGTTTAGATGCATAATTTTTAAGAGATTCTAATTCTCCTTGAGATGAATTTAACAACTCAATATTTCCAGGTGTAGGTGAAGCTGTTTCTTTATTATATAATCTATTAGCTGCAGAATTAGAACTAACCTTATTATTATCAGTACCTCTTCTCCTATCTGAAGATCTGTCTGAACCACAAATATACCTATCAAATGCAAATGTTGCTGTTGTTCTCAATACATTAGANGATTGATAAGAAACTCTTGCCATACTTAATGATTTTGGAAATAATCCACGGAATGTATATTCAAGTCTTTGCCTATAATTTCTTTCAAACTTTGTAATAGTTGTTGTATCTGACTTATATAATTCTGGATAATTTAACTGAAAATTATATGCATCTCCTGAAGGATCTGCCCCAGAACCACCAGTAATATATTCCATCCAATGTTCTAAGAATTTAAGTGACTTATATTCATTATCAACATAGAATTCTAATTGTATTTCAGTAAAATTTCTAGTATGAGGCATAGTTTCCATAACGCCCTGATAATTACCTCTTACAAGTTCAGTTGCAAAAGCAGATCCAGGCAAAACAGCAGCACTACATAATAATCCAATTTCANTCATATGAAATCTATGATCAACTCCTCTAGCTTGTAAATGAGATTTCAGTCCTTTAGANGGGAGACCAAAATTAACTAAGTAGTGAGAAGTCTGAGCAACATTTTGGAATGTTGGAAGAATTTGAGATATCTTCTTTGGTATTGGAACAGGCACTCTAAATAGTTCTACTATATCATTTCTATTTAGATGGCTTATAAAGGAAAGTATTATCCAACTTCTCCTCACAAGTATAAAGGTGATCCGACAAATATAACTTTTAGATCATTGTGGGAAAGGAAATTTATGGTTTACTGTGATTCTAATGCTAATGTATTAGAATGGGCAAGTGAAGAAATTGTAATACCTTACATATCTCCAGTTGATCATCGTCAGCACAGATACTTTCCAGATTTCTACATGAAAGTAAGAGAATCTAATGGTAGTATAAAAAAATATGTTATTGAAGTAAAACCATTAAAACAGTGCAGTCCACCTAAAAAACCAAAACGACAAACACCACGTTATATAAAAGAAGCATATACATATGCCATAAACCAAACAAAATGGAAAGAGGCAAGAGAGTTTTGTGCTGATAGACAATGGCAATTTAAAGTCATTACAGAGAAAGAACTGGGAATTAAATGAGTAGAATCAAAGACATTAAGGATAATTTAATCGGCACAGAAGATGCTGATGATTTAATGATGGAAATTCTTGGTGTCTTAGAAGAAGGTAGTAAAACACCAGAAGTAGGAAAATTCTATGTCTTTGTATATAACCCAAAAACACCTAATATAAGGTATGATCAAAATCCTTTAGTTGGAGTAACTGGATTATTTGAATGGGGATTTCGTGGAATCAATTTTCATTGGAATGATCATAGACAATATACTTGGAATGAAGTACCTGGTGGACTATATGAAGT
>PATL01000020.1 GCA_002713605.1 bacterium | reverse complement strand
TGCTCGCAACCAAACCAATTCCTGACCCTACCCCAGACGCTATCCCCAATGCAGGTGCCAAAATAGGAAAGATCACATAGGTAAAGGCACACCGGATCCCTGATATCACCATTGCAGTAGAGAAAGTATTTTGGGCCTTCTCGTTGCTAACAACTTTAGGCTCATGCATGAGATTTTCTGTGGCTTCGCTCACACCTGTATCCTATCCTCTGTTTATCTTCCCCGATCAGTTTTTCATTAACACATCAACTGGAAATCACGCAACCAATAATCGAAACATCGCAGTAGCAAATGCGGCAAATACCACAACAAAGACAAAAGGAAGCTTTTTCCAAAGTGCGAGACCGGCAGCTATAACACCAATAATTCGAGCATCAAACGTAATTGCATTATCGGAGCTAAATGTGCTGGTCATAACAAGAGCCGCAATCAGCGGTGTTGGCAATAAGAGCGCCATTGTCTTAAATTTGGAAGGTAATTCTCTGCGGTTACCAAAATACATTGGCCCTAATGCCTTAAGCACATAGGTTCCAGCTCCTAAAAGAACAACGACAAGACCAGCATCACTCATAGTTATCACCTTCTCGTGCAATCCAGGGCCTGACCCAAATAATCGCAGATGCAGCAGCAATAACTGGAATTCCAGCTGGAGTAAAAGGAATAAGAATCAATGCAGTTATCGCACCAATAACTGCAACAGCTCTATGTTTAGCATTTTCCAACTTGTTCCAAATCAAACCGAGGAAAGCTGCGGGGATTGTTGCGTCGATCCCTAAATCCGTGATTAAAGATTCTGCTTCCGATAAAACGGAGACGCCTATAAGCGTTGTTGCATTCCACAATACAAAGACACTTAATCCGCCCCAAAGATAGCCATACCGCCTGAGTTCATGAGTGGCTTGAGATGAACCAATGGCTGTTGACTCGTCAATCATTAACTGTGACACTCCTGCTCTCCACAAAAAAGACCCTTTTAACGAAGGAGCCATTGAAACTCCAAACGCTAACGATCGCAGATTCAAAAGCAAGCCTGCAGTGATAGCCGCTATGACAGTGCCATCATCAGCAAGAACTGACACAGCAGCAAATTGGGATGACCCTCCAAAGACTATTGATGAAAACCCTAACGCTTCCCAGACCCCAATCCCTGACTCAGCGCAGAGGGCTCCAAACGCCAAACCAAATGGTGATATTGCTAAACCAATAGAGATAGCTTGCGCCCGAATAGATCGACGTTGAGCGTCACTTGCAACCATAGTGTTTTCAGGATAGAGAATGAATCGGTGTTTAAGAGAATTAACTTTAAATCAGGCTGATAATGGCCCAAATCGCAGCAATAACCCCTATCANNATCATCACAATTGACCGAAACANNGGNGGNCTTTCNAAGTCNCTATCTTTNGGNGCTTCTTTTGTGCTTANNANCGCTAGAAAGTTNCCAACTGCTAANGCNCCACCNAATGCAAGAACNAANTAAACNATNAGATTTTCNCCGAGGAACATGTTTTANTACTCTTCNTANTGNTNGGGANTTGGAGCATCATCATCACTTGNCTTNGCCATNTCAGCAAATTTCGTATANTGCTTNAGCCAAGCAAGTTTCACTCTTCCTGTTGGNCCAGAACGGTGTTTTGCNACTAGAACTTCAGCCATCCCTTGATCAGGAGATTCNGTATCATAAACCTCATCTCGATATANGAACATNACGACATCAGCATCTTGTTCAATTGATCCTGATTCTCNTAANTCTGAAAGCATTGGTCTTTTGTCTTGNCGTTGTTCAAGATTTCTACTCANTTGGGATANCGCAACNACTGGGCANTCTANCTCTCGTGCCANGATNTTTAAGCTTCGGCTTATCTCAGATACTTCAACTTGCCTATTTTCAGCACGCATTCGGCCGCTCATNAGNTGAAGATAGTCAACTACGATCATTCCGATNTTCCCAACTCTACTTTTNANNCTNCGTGCNTTAGCNCTNATTTCCATNACTGTGGTGTTNGGATTGTCATCNATCCANANCGGNGCNCTACCTAGNCNTCCNACTGCATGNCTTATNTTGGTCCANTCANCATCCGTTAACNTACCGATNCGAACCCTACTTGAATCNACTNTNGCTTCTGTACACAAAATTCTTTGNCTTATCTCGTACTCACTCATTTCTAGAGAAAAGAACANNACNGGTGCGCTAGTTTCCATTGCNGCNTGNGCAGCAATNTTNAGCCCNAAACTAGTTTTTCCCATCGCNGGCCTAGCTCCNACAACAATAAGGTTNTTTGGTTGTAGCCCAGCAAGTATCCGATCTANTTCTGAAAATCCAGTTGCTGTTCCAGTNACTTCNTCCCCTCNTTCAACCCNGGCTTCAATCTGATTTANTGTTTCNCCTAGAAGNGACTCAAGAGTCGAATAGCTACTTGTNTCTCGNCCTTGTGCAAGNCTGAACATNAGNGTCTCTGCTTCATCAACTGCTTTGACAACATCATCNGGTTGAGAAAATCCAATTTCNGCAATTTCACGCCCTGCCNTTGTTAATCTACGCATTTGAGCAAATTCNAANACAATNCGTGCATATTCNGTAGTNTTNGTNGCTGCTGGNGTATTNGCTTGAAGTTCAATAAGTGTNNCGTTNCCNCCTANNCCNTCAAGAAANCCNGANCGTTCAAGCTCATCAGCNACCGTNACNATNTCNGCCGGNTCNCCCGCTGCAAACAGCGCTGTNATNGCATTAAANATTTTCTGGTGAGCAGGNTTGTANAGGTCATCAGCAGTNANAATTTCNATNGCGTCNGCAATAGCTTCGCGNCTTAACAGCATTGCTCCNAATACNGCTTCNTCTGCTGCGATNTTNTGGGGNGGAACGCGAGTTGGNCGTCCTCGTTCCGGTGGTTCATCTGGAGNGAGAAATTGATCAGACATGCGTTATATACAATGGTGCCAGATGCCTGTGACATGCAATAGGAAAACTAAAAAATTCTGTGGATTTCACATATATTTCTGTGGAATAAAAAGCGCAAACTGTGTGTAAGTTCTTCGAGAAATGAATGCTCTTCACAACAGTGTAGTAATTTCTGCAGCTTGAACTGAAAGAGGGGAAGGCCTAGGGTTTCAAGCACTGATTGAGTTACAGGTTGTTTAGATAATTTTTTATTCAGCTTCTGGAACAACATCCAGTGAAATAGTGAACTCCACATCTGGATGAGGTTTGATACCTACTTGATAAGTTCCCACTTCTTTGATGCTTTCAACAATAGTGATCAGTTTCTTATCAATTGTAATATTTTTTTGGTCTGACAAAGCTTCACTAATATCAGCAGTTGAAACGGACCCAAACAATTTTCCACCCTCGCCTGCGTTAACAATGACGGTTAAAGTTTCATTTTCCATTCTGGTAGCCATTTCTTCGGCCATTACCTTTTCCTCTGAAGCACGTAACTCACGTGCTTGTCGCATCTTCTCAGCTTCCTTTTCAGCTCCTTCAGTTGCTAGGTATGCGAACCCCTGTGGAATTAATTTGTTTTGGGCATACCCATCAGAAATAGATACGATGTCCCCTTTATACCCAAGCCCTTCTACATCGGCACGAAGTACAACTTTCATTCTGCTGACTCCTCATTAGTATTTTCTTGACTAGCTTCTTCAGTTTGAGGTGGTGGCGTTGCTGGAGATTCAGTTTGCTTGAGAGCATCTGTTTCTCTTGGTTCTCTTGGTTCTCTTGGTTCTCTTGGCCTACGGTCATCGTCTCGTTGTCTACGGTCACCTCCGCGTCCACCTCGTTGAGTTGTAACTCGATTTTCATATGGGAGCAATGCCATTTCTCTTGCATTTTTAATAGCCATTGCAATATCTCTTTGTTGTTGGGCACTATTACCAGTAACTCTTCGTGCGCGGATCTTTGCTCGATCGGATGTAAATCTTCTCAAGAGGTTAACGTCTTTCCAATCGACGTATTCTATTTTCTCCTGTGTCAGGATAGATACTTTTTTCTTCCCTCGGCGGTCTAATGCTGAGGGCGCTTTAGCTCTTTTCGTATTTTTTTTAGGAGGCATAATTTTTCCTTATTTATCTAGAATGGTTCTTCATTGGGGTCATACGCTGGAGTAGTCGGTTGATTACTGCTTTCGGCACTTCCACCATTTCCGCCAAAATTTCCACCGCTGCCAGATTTTCTCTGGACTTGAGCTGTTGCCCACTTAAGACTAGGGCTTACTTCATCTGCTTGTATTTCAACTTTTGATCGTGTTTGACCGCTTTGGCTATCTTCCCAGGATGAATAATCCATACGCCCATATACAACGACACGCATACCTTTCGATAAAGATTCAGCGCAATTCTCAGCTAGGTCTCTCCAACAGGTTACGTTGAAAAAGTGGGATTTATCCTCTTCTCCATTAGGTCCAGACCGTTGGTTCCAGGCAACACCCAGACTACACACTGGCGTTCCGGCCTGTGTATACCGTAATTCCGGATCACGAGTAAGGTTTCCCACTATCACTATATTGTTATCAAATGCCATATTAATTTCCTTATATTCGTCTTTGTCTCTAACCTAGTTAGCTTTTTTAGAGAAGTCCTCTCCGATTTGCTTCAAAATCTGGAAGACGAATGAGTTTATGTCTTACCACTTCGTCTGTAAGTCGAAGAGATCTTTCAAGCGGTTCCATATCGGCTTGTCCTGTTGTCATTTCAANAACAACATAATGTCCTTCTGTCTTATGATTAATTTCATAGGCGAATCTTCGCTTGCCCCACTTGTCAGTCTTCACAAGGCTTCCATTTTCATCTTGGACCCATGTGTCTACTTGTGAAACTATTTCGTCTACCGTTGCGTCATCATGATCGCCGTCAACAATAATCATCAATTCATATGCTCGAGTACTCACTACGAGTTTCTACCTCCTCTGGTCCCGCATGCGGGGCCCTCAGTCGGTCTGAGGGCAGGTTAAATTTTTGTGTTGTCAAGCCTAGTAGCATTAACTGTAAATACCGACGTTTACCAGCTCGCTAGTGGGTCTTCATCTTTCGGAATCGTCGCCCCATACAGTCCCAGAGCTTCAGCGTCTTCATCAGACAATTGATAACTCTCATCTTCCGATGGGAAATTCTTACTTCTGACATCAGCAGCATACGTTTCAAGAGCTGAAACTGTTATCTCCTGAAGGTTTGCGTAGGTCCGCACAAACTTTGGTTTAAGATCGTGATTGATTCCAAGTAAATCATGGAAAACAAGTACTTGGCCATCACAATCAGGTCCGGCCCCTATACCGATTGTTGGAATTGAAAGCGAATCCGTTATTAGTTTCCCCACCAGAGATGGAACACATTCAAGCACTACTGCAAAACAACCTGCATGGGCTAAAGCCTTCGCTTCATAGGAAATTTCAACAGCAGCATTAGTTGACTTTCCTTGAACCTTGTACCCACCAAGAGCGAGAACGGATTGCGGAGGTAAACCTAAGTGTCCCATTACTGGTATTTCTGCATTAACGATCGCCTCGATCATCGAGACTCTGTCTTGGCCACCTTCAAGTTTCACAGCTTTAGCGCCGGCACGAATCAATCGTGCGGCATTCTTCACTGTTTCTTCTTGTGAAACGTGGTAACTCATCCATGGAAGGTCTGCAACAATAAATGCGTCAGGCTCTGCTCGAGCGACTGCGGCAGTGTGGTGGACCATGTCTTCTATCGTGACTTGCATTGTGTCTTCGTAACCTAATACGACCATTGCCAGAGTATCTCCGACAAGAATTATGTCGGCACCAGCTCTGCTGACCATGCGACCACCCGGCGCATCGTATGCAGTTAACATTACGAGTGGTTCATTTCCATTACTAACTTTGTGCTTAGCAATTTGTGGAGCTGTCCAATTTTTCGCCATTGCTACCCTTCCGTGGAAAAATTAGGTGTTGTATTTTCTGTTCATAGTGTAGGGGTTTTGTCTGAAATGCCTATCAAAAATCTAGTTTTAGCCTCAGAGGGCATCAACATAGAGTTGTAAGCTTTCCCAGGCTTTATCAATTGGCATACCCCCGCACAGTGGATGATGAACAACCTGATCAAGCGTACTTGCCTTTTGAGGAGTGACTATTTGATATATCCCTTCCTCCCTTAGTGCTTCAGGAGTCGTAGCATGGCTGTGTACAGCTGATGAAATGTCTGAGGTTTGCCAATTGGAATATACGGATGCCTCATTTAAAAAATATTGTCCGAGTTCAGCCCATGCCTTATCAGGATCCTCAGCCACAAAAGTCATATGTGTCTCTTCCCCAGGCATGGCACAGAACCCTTGTGTACCGTTCAATTCACATTGCTCATAATAATATGCTTCAAGTTCCGGCATGTGCGCAGCTGGTGATAGCGGCAAGCCAAATTTGGCAGCTCTCCGAGCAGCAATTTTACTTGTCCCACCAATCATAATTAATGGATGCGGTTTCGTTAGTGGTGACGGAGTGATTCGATGTGTTTCACCTCTGTATTGGAAAGGGTTACCAGTCCATGCATCAAGTAGAGTCTGGATGCTCTCATCCATAATTTTTCCCCTGCTGCCCCAGTCTTTGCCCATGAGTTGATATTCGCTAGGGCGATACCCAAGGCCGAATATAACAGTTAGTCTTCCTCCGCTCATGAGGTCAATGACTGCAATATCTTCTGCGACTCTGATCGGGTCATGCAAAGGCAATAGTAAAGCTGATATTGATGCAGACAGATTTTTTGTTCGTGCGAGAACAGTTCCTGCATTCATTAGTGGTGTAGGGCTCCAAGCATTATCAGCACCATGGTGTTCTTCAAACGTTGCCATGAAAAAACCATTTTGGTCAGAGAATTCAGCCATATCTAACATGGCTTTATACCTGTCTGAAAGTGACTGGCTGTTTAGTGTCGGGTCTATTAGGTTAAATCGTATTAGTGAGAAAGGCATAAGTTCTCCTGAGGTTTTCCTTTTAAGTTAGTTGATGTTTTATAACGAGACATAATATTGTGTTAGCTCACAGCGGGTAAGCCCGATTTAGATAGTTCCAAGAGCAAGACGTACAAACTTCAACTTCATAACATGTAAACGAGCCCTTTCTTTTGCGTATTCGGTCAAAGTCTCTCTTTGAATTTACGCAGCGACCATGAGAAGGCAATCGTGGGCCAAATACATAATTTACTGTTACTAGAGTTTCCTCGGAACATATGGGGCAGTCTCCCAATTGTTTGTAGGAATAGTTGTGTGCGGCTCGGAGAAGTTCTGGGTGCGCATCGCAGACATCGTGGGTTGAAAGCGTTCCTATCCGGTATTGCTCAAGTATTCGTCTCTTTTCAAGTTCATAACTTATCTCACTCGTTGGGCGTTTTTTCGTTAACTGAGAAGGCAAGAAGGCCATGGCTTAACATTAATTTAGGGCGAGAGTATAAGCATTATTTTCTTCTCTAGTTATCTTTAACCTTTTTCCACTCTACTAAGAAGTCAATTGCTTCTTGTTTGCCAATAGGGCCCTTTTCTATGAACATATCTTCAAGTAATTGCAGAACTTCCCCTACCTCGGGTCCCTGGTGCATGTCTAGAAATCTGATGATTTCGGAACCTGTGAAAGGGGGGGTGTAGTCTTCTAATTCTTGATCAAGGTAACGTGCTTGGCGTTGTATCGTTGCAATTTTTCTACGGGCGCCACGTTGTATAGAAGCAATTTCAATTGAACCTTGGCGGTTTTCTCTTGCATGTAAGTACCACTTTCTATATTGAGCATTACCCATTGACTGTGTCAGTATCATTTGTGAAGCACTTATCAAATTCTCTATTGTGTCAATCTCCCGATTTGAATATTTCAGATCCTTCAATCGGTCTTTTCTTGTCTCGGAAGCACTGTTGATTAACAACGCTGCAAGGCGTATGCAATGATCGTGTCTGAGGTAACGGATTTGATGTTGACGTCTGCAATTTTCTAGTTCGGGGAAAAATGATTCATGGAGTTTCGTTTTTAATAAAAACTTCAATCCAGGATTTGGGTCTGGGGTAATAAGTAATTTATTCAACTCATCACGTATACGTTCATTAGATACAATCTCAAGTCGCTCCTTTAACTCACTTACGCTTTCCTTAATTCCCTTTTCAAGCGTGAGGTTGAAGCGAGAAATAAATCGAGCGGCTCTCATCATCCGAAGTGGGTCTTCAGAGAATGAAATATGGGGGTCAAGAGGCGTTCGTAGGATTTTCATTTGAAGATCTCTCAATCCATTGAATGGGTCAATAAGTTTTCCCGATTCAAGATTGATAGCCATGCAATTAATGGTGAAATCCCTTCGAGAAAGATCTTCATAAAGATCAGTTGAGAATGTTACGACTGGCTTACGCGATTCTGAAACATAAGATTCTGACCTGTAAGTTGTAATTTCTATTGTTTTCCCGTTGACCTGAGCTCCAATTGTTCCAAATTGTTGTCCTGAGAGCCACACATTTTCAGCTACTGGTTGAATTATCCTCTTAATTTCGTCGGGGGTTGCATCAGTTGTGAAATCAAGATCAAAAGTATCATTGAGTCCTGCATGTATATCACGAACAATGCCTCCGACAAGATAAATCTGTTTACCATCTGATTTAAAACACTCGTTTATCGGTGAAGTAAATTCCAATAGCTTATTGAATTGTTCAGTATTCATGAGTACGTAGTATTTCTGCGACCTCATCAATTGCTTCGCTACCAATACCCCCATTAGATAATTCTTCAGGGTGTGTTTCTTTATCGACCAATGCGTGTAGTACCGCACAAGTTGAAAGTTCTAAAGCTTGGAGATCGTATCCTCCCTCTAAAAAGACTAGACGACGTCCAGCAGGAACTGTTTGGATTATTCGAGAAGTAAGCAAATTATAGTCTCCTGATGTTAATCCTAACTCTGTAAGGGGGTCTCTACGGTGGGCATCAAATCCGGCTGAAATGATTAGCCACGTGGGCTCAAATTTCTGAATAATCGGTAACGCTAGCTTCTCCCATGCTGACAAATAAACATCTCCAGTAGTCCCTGGCCGTAATGGAATATTTAGGGTCGTTCCCATCCCATCGCCCTTTCCTCTTTCATTAACTGCTCCGGTCCATGGGTAAAGAGGCATCTGGTGGAGAGAGATGAACAAGACATTCGGGTCGGAATAGAAGACGTCTTGCGTTCCATTTCCATGATGAGCGTCGTAGTCAACGATAAGGACTTTTTCTCCTTCATCTCTCAATTTCTTTGCCGTTACTGCCACATTATTTAATAAGCAGAAGCCCATTGATTTGGATATTGTTGCGTGATGGCCTGGTGGACGTACTGCACAGAATGCTGAAGTGGCGGTTCCATTTTGTAATTCGTCTATGGCTTGTAGTCCTGCCCCAGCTGCTACGAGCGCCGCTTTCCAAGAAGCGGAACTCATTCTTGTATCTGCATCTACAGTCCCACCTCCTTGATCAGATATTTCTTTCAATTCATAGATAAGTTCTTGATCGTGGACTTGTAGAACTAAATTTTCATCTACAGGTTCAGCAAGAAGTTTCGTAATAGCGGATCCCATTCGTGCTCGCTCAAGTCCATCTAACACAGCTGATAATCGGTCAGGTCTTTCCGGATGGTTTCCGCTTGGCTCATGTTCAAAGCAAATATCATTACTAACAAAGAGGATTCCCATACAACTAAGAGTAGTTGACGATGCACATCATTTTTGTGCCAAGAATTGCAACTTTTTAAAAAAACGGAAAATTTCTCAATATGTTTTACCTGTTCAGAGGGTTTTATGAAGAAAATGTTCGTTTAATTTTAGGATGTATGGCATGCCGGCATTAAAGTCCCCTTTGTAATCTTTTAGGAGGTTCCATGACGATCCGTATTGTTACCGATAGTGCCAGTGATATTAGTTTGGAAGAAGCTGAGGATCTTGGTATTGAAATTGTTCCTCTTTCTGTGCGGTTCGGAGAAGCTGAATACACCGATTTAGTTGATCTCTCGGTTTCTGACTTTTACCAAAAGATGAGCGAAAGTGACCTTTTGCCATCAACTGCTGCTCCTTCGCCTGGAGCATTCGAAGCAGCATTCAAAAAATGTGCAGAAGCTGGAGCTGAAGGAGTTATCTGTATCAACCTATCTTTAGCCCTATCTGCTACTGGACAAGCTGCACAATTAGCTGCAGATGCACTTGCTGATACCCTGCCCGTCAAATGTATTGATTCAAAATCCATAACGTCCGGCCTGGGAACGATCATTCGTAAAGCTGCTGACGCAGCAAAAAATGGTGGATCCATGGATGAAATTATCTCTTTAGTTGAGAACTTAGCGAGCAGAACAAGGATCTTCGCGACATTAGACACACTTGAAAATCTCAAGAAAGGTGGACGAATTGGCGGAGCTAAAGCGATGTTGGGAACGATGTTGCAATTTAAACCTTGTCTTGATTTAAGTAGTGGAGAAGTTGTTGAGGCTGGACGTCAAAGAACCAGAAAAAAATCACTTATTTGGCTCAAAGAAGTTCTTGAAGGTGAGAGAGAAATTTCGGAATTGAGCATTATCCATGGAGACGCGCCAGATGTCGAGGAATTCGCAACACTCATTTCTGATATCGTTCCTAGTGAACAAATCCGGATTAATCAACTTGGCGCAGTTATTGGAACGCACGGAGGCCCCAGAGTGTTGGGTGTTACCTATCTTGTCCAATAGTCCTACGGACACAGTTAATTAAAGTGGCTGATTCCTTTAGTTCAGATACAAGACTGTTACTTGGGCGAAAATTATCAGGGAGATATGTTCTTACTTCGCTCATTTCTTCTGAGTCAGGAACTCAAACGTGGTTGGCTAGAGATTTAGTGTTATCACGAGATGTCGCGGTCAACCTTACTGACCCCTTTCAAATAACAAACTCTGGCCAAGTTTCGTTATTTAGAAAAGAAGCAAAGCTTGTTTCAAGACTTAACCACCCTTCGATTGTCACTGTTTTAGATACAACTGGTGACGAAGACTTAGAAGCAATAGTTATCGAGTTAGTAAAGGAAGAAACAATTTTTGATTACGTGGAACGAACAGGGCCACTACCTCTGAGTCTTGCCCTGCAAATAACTAAACAGGTTGCTGATGCTCTTTCTTATGCGCATGGGCAAGGAGTTCTACATGGGAGTCTTGACCCGAAACGTATTTTTTTATGTCCGGATAGGGGTCCTCAAGTTTCAGGATTTGGTTTTAATAACTTTAGAAGTGTCATCTACAAAGACTTAATGACTGATAGTGCAGTAGGCACCGATCTTCATTCTGATTTCTATGAAGACAAAACAACCCCAACTATACGTGGCGATATCTTTTCGCTCGGAAAAATCTTACAATACATGCTCGTCGGTTCACTAAAAGTTCCTAAAAGAAACCAGTTATCAAAATTGATAAATAAAGAAATTATGCAATCTATTGAAAAAGCGACGGCAGGAGAACGAACTGAGAGATATTCTAGTGTTGTGGACTTTATAGATGATATAGAAGAAGAATCACCAAATTCAGACTCAAGCCAAGAAAGCATTGATCAAAATCAATCTTCGAAATCGTTTGATCTAAATACGTTCATTTCTAAGTTTCTTCTCACAGGCTTTGTGTTTTTTTTAGTCCTAGGAATAATTTTCGCGGCAAATGGAAACCCATTTAGTTCAGACAATAACAATGAGTCTACTGAAATAGTAGAAGCTACGGTTTCGCCAGTGCCATCAGCTTCAGTTCCATCTCAACAATCTGAAGATGGGGAATCTACTGAAACAGCGGATAGTTCTGAAGTCAACTCTGAGTTATCTGAATCAGAAGTTTCTCCAATTTTTGAGATGGTATCCGTTCTAGGAGCAAATGACTTCGACCCATTAGGTGATGGCGTAGAGCACCCAGAACTAATTGATAATTTATTAGACGAAGATCCTGAAACAATCTGGTA
>PATL01000019.1 GCA_002713605.1 bacterium | reverse complement strand
TTTATCCATGGAGGGAAAGAGAATCATCACCGTCTTGGAGGAACAAGACGAATTCCCGCATGAACCAGATGACGTTACAAACTACAACGAATCTATGTATCTAAACACGTTTGATCTTGATCAAGAGATAGGCGGCTGGTTTCGACTTGGTAATAGGATCAATGAAGGCTACGCAGAGATGACTGTCTGCTTATATCTTCCCAACGGGCAAATTGGCTTCATGTATGACCGACCAAAAATTACAACAAATATGGAAATGAATGCAGGCGGACTAGAAATAAGTGTCGCCGAACCCTTTAAATCTTTAAACGTTTCATATGGCGGTAAGGTTTGTTTGCTGGATGAGCCAGAACAGATGGCAGACCCAAAAAGCGCTTTTAAAAACAACCCAATTATTGAATGCGAAGTTGACCTTTCATGGACTGGTGTTTCCCCCATGTTTGGCGGCAAACCCACTTATGAAGATGGAACCGAATTAATCCAAGACAGCACCAAAAGCTTCGCTAAAGCGCATTACGAACAACATGGGAAAATGGCGGGAACATTTTCAGTAGGGTCAGAAACATTCTCAGTAAATGGACTTGGGCTACGAGATAAATCTTGGGGTGCAAGATACTGGCAGTCAATTAATTGGTATCGCTGGTTGCCTATGATCTTTTCGGAAGATTTCGCAATGATGTTGTCAGTTATCTCACGTGATGCGCAAAGCAATAACGTCAAGGCTTCAGGAATGGTTCTAGAAGGAAACGAATACAAGATTATTACTGACTGCACCGTTGAATCTCAATGGGATGAGCAAGGGTACCAAACTGGAATGGAGTGTTGGGCTGTCACAACGGAAGGTAATGAGTACAACATTTCAGGGGAGGTTATTTCACTTATCCCGCTTCGAAATCGTCGAAAATCTCCCGATGGCGCAGAACTCCAAACACGAATTACTGAAGCTATGACACGATACGAATGCAATGGCCAAACAGGTATGGGAATGAGCGAATACCTTGATCAGATAATTGATGGAAAGCCAACTGGAGTTCCCGATAATGAGCAATGACGCTGTTTTCGGAGCTAAATGGCTTGAATTACAGTTAGAGGAAATTCTCGGAGTAACAAAAGTCTCCAATTTGATGAGATTATCTGGCGGAGCAAATCGCGAAACGTGGAGTTTCGAAGCGAGTGCAAATGAAAAGCAGCACTCGTTGATCATGCAAATAGACCGAGACGGGATGCATCGACTCAATGGTACTTGTGAACGAGAGTCACGTATACTTCGAATAGCAAAGCTAAATGGAGTTCCAGTGCCGACCGTGATCGGTTCCGGTTTTTCTGAAGGTTCAGGAAGTAGAAGTTTCAGCATCACAGAGAAAATGCAAGGAGAAACGATAGCAAGGAAAATTCTTCGGGATACACAATGGCAAAAGGCGAGACAGAATCTCGTTCACGATATGGCAAAAGCACTGGCAGCGATCCACAAGATAGACAGAAGCCAATTTAAAGGAATAGAGCTTAATGACATCCGAGACCCCCTATCATCACTTGAGTCAATCTACGAGGCATTGGATGACCCGCACCCAACTTTTGACTTTGCGTTCAGATGGCTGCGAACGAATCAGCCTGATATTTCTGAATCCACCTTTGTGCATGGTGACTTTAGGTTAGGCAACCTTCTTATAGACACTTCTGGTCTTAACGCTGTCCTTGATTGGGAGATAGCTCAGTTTGGTGACCCAATTCAAGATCTTGGTTGGATGTGCGTGAGGGCATGGAGATTTGGAAGTGATCAACGAGTAGCTGGTATAGGCTCATACGGCGAATTGATTGAAAGCTACGCTCAAGAGAGCGGACGGGACGTNNCNANNNCAACACTTTTATGGTGGGANATNTTCGGNACNTTACGTTGGGGANTNATATGCTTGCAGATGGGNGGNGATTTNCGAAAAGGACGAANTAATTCTCTGGAGATAGCAGCCATNGGNAGACGCGTAGCGGAGAACGAATANGACCTTTTGCAANCAATNGNGGAGATAANTNGNTGAATANTGNAGACATGTCAGACTGGGGTCTNCCTNCTNGNANNAANTACCCATANGATGCNCCCTCAGCNATAGANCTNATNCAAGCNGTTGAAGAATGCATTANNGANGAAATCNTNCCTNNNTCAGNTGGNNCCACAAAATGGAAGTTGCGAATCGCNGCTAACGCATTAAAGATTGCTGTTAGGGAAATTGAAGGGGAAACCTCCCACAAAAATGCTCTGCACACTATCTTGTCTGACTTGGAGGCAATTGATATGCCTGACTTATCTGAGAAAATCAAAGCAGGTGAGTTTGACGATAGATTAGAAATGCTTCAAAAGAAACTACTCTTGATTGTGACAATGAAGTTAGAGGTTGTTAACCCTGACTACTTTGAATCAATCCAAAACCCTTAGCCATTCAAGAATTCGTTGACAATTTAAGCTTTTACGTAGGTACAATTTGAGTGGGGAAGTTCTAGAAGGAACAATGGCAAAAATAGCTGTAATCGGAGCGGGTTATGTAGGTCTCACCACGGGTGCTTGCCTAGCTTACCTTGGGCATGACGTAGTGATTGCCGATAATAACAATGGCCGTGTTGAAAGCTTGCGAGCTGGCAAAATTCCCTTTTATGAACCGGGGCTTGATGAGCTAGTAAGTGATGTTGTCAAGTCAAAGAAACTCTCATTTGTTTTGGGGGCATCAAACGCTTCAGAGAATGCAGAATTTCATTTCCTATGCCTCCCAACTCCTGCAAATTCCGACGGTAGCTCTGACCTATCTTTCTTTGAAGCAGGAATCAACGAAATAGTTTCGGTGTTGCAGCCAAATTCAATTGTTATTAATAAGTCAACAGTTCCGTTAGGGACTGCAAAGAAGTTACAAGAGTCTCTTGCGAGAACTGATGTACATGTTGTTTCAAATCCTGAATTCCTCTCTGAAGGAAACGCTATAAGAGATTTCCTTGAACCCAGCAGAATAGTTATAGGAGCGAACACAAGGGAGCTTTCTGAGAGGGTGGCTGAATTGTATTTAAAAGTAGACGCTCCTGTTCTAACGAGTAGTTGGGAATCAGCAGAACTGATTAAACACACAGCAAATGCCTTCCTTGCTATGAAACTTACCTTTGTTAACGAGATAGCTACTCTATGCGAAATGTCTGGAGCAGATATAGAAGATGTAACAGATGGTATTGGTCATGATCCTCGAATAGGCACAGACTATATGAAACCCGGTCCTGGTTGGGGTGGGTCATGCTTCCCGAAAGATAGTGCCTCTCTTGCTCAAGTAGCACGTTCATTTGGTTTTGATTTCACGCTTCTTGAGCACACTATTGATCTGAATCAGAAACACTTAGACCGAACGGCCCGAAAAGTAGAAGAAGTTATTCCGAGCAATCATGAGAAGGGAAAGATAGCCGCATGGGGGCTCACGTTTAAAGCAGGAACAGATGATCTCCGGCATTCTCCCGCTGTTGAAGTACTCCAGAGATTAGAGAAAGCAGACTACGAGATATGCGCCTTTGATCCCACTGTCAAAGAGAAGCTCCCACAACTGCCATCAACGATTATTGAAAATAACCCATACAAATGTGTAAGTGGATCTGATGCGTTGGTGGTATTGACCGAGTGGAAAGAATTTAATCAAATAGATATGGAAAAGGTTGCATCATTGATGCGTAATCTGAATCTAATAGATAGTAGAAATATCTTTAACAGAGCTGAAATGGAAAATTTAGGATTTACCTACATTGGTATGGGTACTTGACCTCTTCAGAATAAAGAGTTAGTGATTAACCTATCTAATCAATTATCTCTAAAGGTGATTGGAATCGTACTGTTATGCATTCTAAGAGTAAGACATATCAAAGCGGTAATGATCCGTTGCTTCCCTTCCCCAGCAAGAATATTATCCACAATGTCCAACAAGGATTAGATACGGCGAACCATAGCGTAATGGGCTCTTATAGTAGCAATAGCAATTTCCAGATCAGATGGTCTAATCTCAATATCAGACCCAATCAAGAAATGGGTACAACAATCAAATCTTCTCTCGTTAGAGAGAATATGAAGATAACCAATCAGTGATGAAATTAGAGGAATAATGCCAAAATTTGCACAAGAACAAGCAGTTAGAACACCTAATTCACCAGCTATGACTGACCCCTCTAAGTCTCTAACATGGGAACAAGTTGACGAGATCATAAACCGGGCAGCAAATCTGATCTTGGAAGCAGATCTGGGCGAAAAACGCCGAATTGCAGTTTTTGCAGAAAACTCATCAGAAACTGCTTTAGCTCATCTTGGTGGCTTGTTCGGTGGCGCCTCCTCTGTCCCCGTAAATTTCCATCTAACTGCTGAAGAAGCAAGCTATATTCTAAAAGATTCGGAAAGCCAAATTGTATTTGCTGATGATAAAACGGCTGAACGAGCTATCCAAGCTTCACAAGAAGCCGGCATTGCTCTAGTCGTAGGGTGGAATTGTCAAGAATACGAAGAAATCACCGATTGGGATGATTGGTTACTCACAGGTTCACCTAAACCTTGCCCTGATAAAGTAGTCCCCAGACCTAATCTACTCTATACCTCAGGCACAACTGGCTTACCTAAAGGAACCGAACTCCCACCTACAATGTTTGCAGGTGGTTCAACAATGACCGAGCATATAAAAGGACTGAGCCAAAGTGGCTTTGCCGAGTTCGGCACTCACCTCGTCGTTGGCCCGATGTATCACACTGGACCACTATCAGGAATGAGGCTTCTTACTTTAGGGATACCTTCTGTGATACTCGGAAGGTTTGACGCTGAAACCACACTTGCGACAATTGAAAAATATAAAACAGAGTCAGCATTAATGGTGCCAACACATTTTGTCAGAATGCTTGCCTTACCAGATGATGTAAAAGAAAAGTATGACGTATCTTCAATGAAATTTGCAGCGCATACGGGAGCGAAGTGCCCCGTTGATGTGATGCGAGAAATGATTGATTGGTGGGGTCCAATATTTAGAGACGCATACGGCGCTAGTGAAGTTGGAACAGTCTGTGCGATAACTAGTGAAGAATGGTTGAAAAATCCAGGTTCTGTAGGTAAAGCAATTCCGCCTTTCACAGCTTATGTTCTAGACGAGGACCTTAATGAACTTCCAATAGGAACAGAAGGAAGACTATTCTTCCGTGACTCGACAGAGCGAGGAATAATTTATCCCAATGACCCTAAAAAAACCGCTCAAGCAAACCCTGAACCGGGCCTTTTTACATTAGGAGAGATTGGGTATATCAACGAAAAAGGGTACGTATTTATAACTGACCGTTTTAGCGATATGGTCGTTTCTGGTGGTGTAAACCTTTACCCCGCTGAGGCAGAGCAAATACTAATCGACCACCACGATGTTGCAGACGTCGGCTGTATTGGGATTCCTCATAAAGACTTAGGAGAAGAACTAGTTGCTCTCATTGTCCCAACAGAACATACCTCTACAATTAACGTGGAAGAAATGTCCAATTGGCTTCGGGATAGACTTAGCCACTACAAATGCCCACGCTCATATGTCGCAGTCCCCACGCTTCTTCGGAACACTATGGGCAAAATTAATAAACGAAAGCTCCGAGATGCTTACCTCAATGGTGAATTAAATTAAAAGAATACAAATACGAAACGGCCACGAAATAACAATGACTGAAGCAAAAGTACTTATAGACCAACCTTCTGAAAAAATTCTAAGACTAACGTTGAATAGACCCGAGAAGAGAAACGCTCTTAATGACGAAGTCCGTAACCAACTCTTTGAAGGGCTCCGCGAAGGAGACAGAGATAAAAGCGTCTCAGTCATGATAATCCGAGGATCTGGAGAAGCATTCTCCGCTGGCTACGATCTATCCCAACCCAACCACTCTGTTGAAAGATCAATTGCGAAAACAGATGGCTGGTGGTCAAGGCATGTTGTCAATAACTGGTTTGAGATTTGGGATATGTCAACACCTGTCATTGCCCAAGTGCACGGTTGGTGCTTGGCGGGAGGAACCGAGTTAGCAAATGCCTGCGACCTAATATACGTTTCGGAAGATGCAAAAATCGGTTATCCCCCCGTACGTTTAATGTCACCCCCTGATATGCAATGGCAGACATGGATGATGGGTATGCGGAGGGGAATGGAAGCACTTTTGACCGGAGATCATATGAGCGGAGTAGAAGCGGTTGCTTCCGGAATGGCGAACAGATCATTCCCCAAAGAAACTCTTGACAATGCTGTCTTAGAAATTGCCAAAAGAATTGCAAAGATACCTAATGATTTGTTGGCCCTTAACAAGAGAGCTGCACATCGAGCTATGGAAGCTGCCGGAATACGAAACGGAATAAGAGCAACTGCAGATATACAAGCCTTGGGGTTTCACCAAAGTTCTTCTAAGGAGTACATGGGCAAACTTAGCAAAAGAGACCTTAAAGAAAGCCTCAGCGAACGTGACAGAGACTTTGGAGACTACCGAGAAGAAAGTTAACTCCTGCGATAAGTTTACGAATTTGTGACAATTAGGAGAAAATTTTTATATTTCCCCTCAATCGGATAGTTTTAACCGGATTTTTGATTAGTGTCGGTGTCATGGGGTATCGTCAAAAATCATCAGTTCAAGAAATGTTGAGCGATGAAAATTGGGGGGGAGGACCCTTGAGAAGAAGCAATTCATTAAAGCTTCTCTCAATCATCTTCGCATTTACCTTGTTCGCAGGTGCCTGCAGTGGTGATAACGATGATAGTGACAGTGGGATTATCAGCGATAACAGTATCTTAGGCGAAGACAGACCTGAACAAAGTTCAGATTCAACTTCAGGTTCAGAACCTGTTGATAACGATGATGACCATGATCAATCAGACGATGATGGGCATGACCATTCAGGTGGTGAAGATCATTCTGATGAAGTAGCTGGAACAGCCGCCGATAGTCTTAATGGCGATGGAGCCGAACTTTGGGAGTCAATTGTTGATGGCGGAACAGTAGTTGCAGATAATAGCCTAGAGCCAATTCTTATCACCCTGATCAATATTGAGAGAGCATCACAAGGTTCTTTCCCTGAGATACGTGAGGGTATTGAAGCAGCTGTAAGGACTGTTAATGAAACGATGGGTGGAATGAATGGGCGACCAGTTGAGCTAGAGTCTTGCGTAGATGGACTAGACCCTAACGAAGCAGTTGCATGCGCCAACAGTGTTACAGATACTCGACCACAACTGCACATACAGGGAATTGACTTCTTCAACCCACTTCTGTGGCCAACACTAACAGGAGCCGGATTAGCAATTATGCAAACAGTACCGATCTTCGTTGAAGATTTTAATACTCCCGGAATCATCTCGACTGAAGGTGGTTGTGCTTCAGCGTTCCCTTCAGCTATGCAATACGGCGTTGAGACACTCGCTGCTGACAAGTACGTAATTCTTTACTCTGATACTGAACCTGGTCTTGTTTGCTACGAAGATACTGGAGAGCGCATGTTGCAACAGCTAACTGATGAAGGCGCAATTGCTCGAGAAGACTGGACCGGTATCCCAGATGTACCTGGTGACCCATCAGATACTGATGCAGTAGCCCAACAAGTACTTGAGTTTGTTGATGGTTCTGACAACGCTTGGATTTACCTCGGTCTGCAAGCTTCAGACTGTAACGAGGTTCTCTCATCACTTTCATCAAAAGGGTATAACGGAGGTGTTGTCGCTTCTGGGTCTTGTAGAGATGACTCTGTAACCTCAAACCCAGCATCAGCTGGAGTTCACTTTGGATCATCATGCTGTATTCCTGACAGGCCAGATCTTTGGGATCCATACACAACGAAATATAACGAGTGGAGAAATGCAAGCATCGACAGGTACGGACCTACAGCTCCGAAGTCAAACTTTATGGAAGTCGGGCACGATGTATTGATAGCTGGCATAATTCAAATGACGCGCTTTATAGAAGCCGGTGGGGATATCGATAATGACCCTGAAGGATTCTCAAACTTCCTGGCTACACAAGATAATATGAACCGACCTGGCATAGCTATTCCACTTGACTGCACAACTAACAATAACGAATTCATTTCTGTTTGCCAGAAGTCATCTGGATACTTCATATGGTCTGGACCTGGCGGTCAGTTTGAATACGGACCACTAGGTGAGGAACTACTCGATGCTACGGACCTCATCCTCCGTGCCGCAGAAAGTAATCCTCGATCAGCAGTAAACTGATTAGCTGTAAGGGGGGATATAAGTGGATGCACTATTGCAAACAAATTTAATGAAAAACACTCTTGTAGCTTTAAGAAAGCCACCTGGCGATGAAGATACAATATCCATCAAAGACAATGAGACAAAAGTATGACAAATATTCTAGAAACGAAGGATCTAACAGTCACTTTCGGCGGCCTCAATGCATGTGACCACGTAGATTTAGAAATCCCTACTGGGAAATTTGTAGGACTGATTGGCCCAAACGGTGCCGGCAAAACTACCTTCATCGATGCCGTAACTGGGTACGTAACGACATCAGCAGGAAGTGTAATATTTGACGAAAAAGATATCGGTGAGCTGAAGCCACATGAGCGAGCACAAAGCGGCCTAGTCCGCACCTTCCAATCTCTTGAACTGTTTGAAGATTTGAGTGTTAGGGATAACCTACTAGTTGCTGCTTATCCAACCAAGTGGTACTCCTTTATTGCCGACATGTTTCATCTATCCAGCAAGGATCAAGAAATTGAAGATCGGGTTGATTGGTCACTTGAGATCATGGGCCTTAGTGACGTCTCAGATGCGATGCCAACGGACCTTAGTCATGGGCGTCGCAAGCTTGTAGGCGTTTCGAGAGCATTAGCAGCGAAACCCAAACTGATCCTTCTTGATGAACCCGCAGCGGGTCTAGACACCGTTGAAAGTCAAATCTTAGGAGGTCATCTCAGAGAGTTCTTGAACCATGGCATGTCCGTTTTCCTAATTGATCATGATATGGGACTTGTATTAAGCGTTTGTGACTATATCTATGTCTTGGATTTCGGAAAGATAATAGCCGCCGGAACGCCTGCACAAATTCGAGAAAGTTCTGCCGTAAAAGCAGCTTATCTTGGTGAACAAGCCGGTGAAATACAAGCTCAAGAGGGAGAACGTATACGAACCCAACAACAAGAAGCAGGAGAGATAAATGGCTGATACTTCAACCAAATCACCAAATGTAGCTTCTACAGAATCTAGCAATCTAGTAGAGATCAAAAATCTTTCAGCAGGCTATGCCGGCGTGGCAGTAATCCGGGGAGTTAATCTCAACGTTAACCAAGGTGAAGTAGTGGCTTTGTTAGGACCAAATGGTGCTGGGAAAACAACAACTCTACTCTCAACATCAGGTCTAATTAAAGCGCTAGAAGGGAGTGTTAATGTTCTCGGAGAGCCGGCAAACTCAGTAGCTCCTCACAAGACAGCCAGATTAGGACTTGCTCATGTTCCTGAAGACAGGTCCCTATTTTTCGGACTAACCGTTCAAGAAAACTTAAGATTAGGTTTGCGCGGGAAAAGAGGTAAGCAAAATGCTGGCTACGAAGCTGCGTTAGATCTACTCCCTGCATTAAGGCCATTGATGAATCGACGAGCTGGTCTCTTATCTGGTGGAGAACAACAAATGCTTGCTATGGCAAGAGCTTTGGTCTCTAATCCAAAAGTTCTCCTAGTAGATGAAATGAGCTTAGGCTTGGCTCCAATTATCGTTGAAAGGCTCTTACCTATTGTTAGAGACATCGCGAATGAAACAGGTGCAGGAGTACTTATAGTCGAACAACATGTGCATCTAGCGCTTGAAGTAGCTGATAGAGCTTATGTTATGAGTCATGGCGAAATCGTGTTAGAAGGCTCCGCAGGTGAACTTTTGGAAAGACAAGATTTACTAGAAGCAAGTTACCTTGGTGGGGAAATTGACGAAGAGGAATGATAAACCACAACCGTTTATTTAGCTATTCACACCTAATCATGGGAAGTGGATACCGTGCCCTCATGTTGGTTGGCCCATTCGCCAAAAGAGGTGAAAGCTAGGATTTTCAGCAGGAATGCCGATACCGGTTTGGGGATTGTAGCTTTAATTCTTGCTATTGTTCTCGTCATCCTCGCTATCTTCAGAGAATAAATCAAGAATACAGTGGGAGTGCATACAGTAGATCTTTACCACGTATCTATCATCGGGCGTTTCTTTTCACCACGACTCTTCGCTGGACCGGCAGCTCTTAACGCAGTAATAATCCATTTTCTAGATTCTTGAGGATCAATCACATCGTCTATTTCAAAATGATCAGCCATACTTAAACCCTTACCAACCTCGTACATCCTTTTAACTAGATTTTGGTACATATGCTCCCGTTCCTTCGGGTCATCTATAGCTTCTAAGTCCTTTTTGTATCCTAATTTTACTGCCCCTTCGAGTCCCATTCCTCCAAACTCTCCTGTCGGCCAGGAAATCGTAAACATAGGGAATTTGAATCCCCCTGAAGCCATAGCTTGCGCTCCCAGACCATAAGCCTTTCGAAGCACGATGGTGCCAGTTGGGACTGTCACAGATCTAGCGTTAACGAACATTCTACTTACATGCCTTACTAACCCACTTTCCTCCGCCTCCGGGCCGACCATGAAACCCGGAGTGTCGCACAGGCTAATGATTGGAAGGTCGTGTGCATCACATAATTGCATAAATCTTGAAGCTTTATCTGCTGCGTCAGCATCAATCGCTCCCCCTAGATGTTCTGGATTATTTGCTATAACACCGATTGGCTTTCCTTCAATACGAGCTAAGGACGTAATGATTCCAAAACCAAAGTCTTTTCTGAGTTCTAATACTGAATCTATATCAAACAGAACGTTAATCACTTTTCGGATGTCGTAGGCACGTAACCTATTCTCAGGGATTAGGTGTCTAAGTGCTCTCTGATCTTGTAAATCCCAATCTGTTCCTTCCCCTTGAAAATATGAAAGATATTTCTTTGCAATTTTAACTGCCTCTTGTTCATCTTTTGCGAGAATATCTACTACTCCGTTAGCTTTCTGAGTTTCCATAGGACCTATCTCGGATGGATGATATGTTCCTAAACCACCACCTTCAATCATCGAAGGCCCGCCCATGCCGATATTTGCATCTTCTGTCGCAATGATTACATCGCAACAGCCTAAGATCGCCGCATTCCCGGCGAAACAATACCCTGAGGTGATACCAACGAGAGGGACATCGCCTGAGAGTTCAGCCCATAGCCCAAAAGCTAAACAGTCTAAACCTGCAACTTGAAGGCCATCCGTATCACCGGGTCTGCCACCACCACCTTCAGTGAAAAAAACCACTGGAAGTTTCCATTTCTTAGCGATCTCAAACAGCCGATCCTTTTTCCGGTGGTTCTGCCCACCTTGTGTTCCTGCTAGGACTGTGTAGTCGTAAGAAATAACCACACACTGTGTTTTGCTTTCATCAAATAAATCTGAATTGACTTCCGCAAGGCCGCCGACCATCCCATCGGCAGGAGTATTCAAAATGAGATCGTCCACTGATCGACGTTTCCGTTGAGGAGCAATGACTAGGGGTCCATATTCAATAAATTCTCCCCCATCAGTAAGGTCGGCAATATTTTCTCTTGCTGTTCGTTTTCCTTTTAAATAACGTTTTTCAACAGCGCTCATACGTCGGTGATCTCTTCCGATTTCATGCCGCTCTATAGTTTCGGCAAGATCAGGTCGTATATGAGTCAAGTCCAATTCATCGCTTGTTACTTCATTCTCTGAAAGTGTTTCTCGTTCGTCAAAGGAAAACAGGTTTTCCGACTCTGAAACCATTTGTCCAATTTCAATACAAACTTTTGTAATCACTCCTCCTGAAGTCGCTAGGACTTCATGCTCCATTTTCATTGATTCCAGTAGCGCGACTCGCTGGCCTTCTAAGATTTGATCTCCTACTTCAACATCAATGATTAAAACTGTTCCCTGTAGTGGAGACTGAAGATCCACAGCCACTTGTTAGCTCTCGTCTGACTGTTTGGGCAGTTGATTTATGTATGTTGGAAGATCAAAATAATCTCTCCACAAAATAATTTTTTCATCTTTGACCTCGAAAATTCCAGCGCATGGCATTTCAACCCAACCATGAGGCCAAAGGAATTTATCCATTCGTTCATTCATAACAATTGAACCTGTGGCTGTTTGGCGAATTATAATCCAATCTATCTCAGCACATCTTCCCATCATGGGTTCAAGTTGTGCAAGTATCGATTCCCGTCCGAAAGTTTTCCCCATCGGCACATTATCATATTCGCAATCCTCTGAGAGAAGGTTAGTAGCCTCAGTTAAGTCCTTCCGATTAATCAGCTGAATGAATTTCGTTACTATTTCTTCGGGTGCTGTATTGCTCATGGCGCCTCTCCATCCCAACGATCCCAATGTAGGACTGTGTCTAGCGGGGGCCTTTTTGCAGGTTTAAAATCTGTACCTTTAGAATATCCGCATGTTATTAATGCACACTGTGTATAGCTTTGATAGTCAATTCCAAGAACTTCAGCTGCCTGCTCTTCGAACATCAAATGTATAGTCGTCCAAGCTGTACCTAATCCTCGTTCTCTAGCAGCTAACATAAAGCTCCACGCGCCAGGAAGAATGGACCCAAGCATCGCCGCTGAGGCCATTGACGGCAGACCTTCAAAGCGACCAGGCAGTATGGGAATCATCATCACGGGGACTTTCTCAAAATTCTGGGCAAGATATGTTGCTGAGTCAAGAACACGGCTCTGCTGAGATATACGATCTTCGTCGACACCTTTATAAGCTGTTTCAACATTTCCTTCCATTTGGGTGTAAAGTTCCCATCCTTGCTTATACAGCTCTGCAAGCGCTGCTCGTTGGACAGGATCCGTGACGACAAGCCATTGCCAACTTTGAGAGTTAGATCCTGTTGGTGATTGGATAGCAGCTTCTAAGCATTCCTTTATGATTTCATGCTCGACTGGTTTATCAAAATCTAAACGCTTACGGACAGCTCTAGTAGTAGCCAGAACTTCATCTACTGATAGGTTGAGTTTCATATTTCTCCTTAATTTTTAGTCTTTGTTTGTATCTTTTTCTAGTTTCTCTTCATATTGATAGGCTCTGTGTGTCCTCCCGCCAGCTACTAGTAGGTTCCGACCAGTTATCCACTTTGACGCAGGGCTTGCGAGAAAGACAACAGCTGCGGCGATGTCATCAGGAGTTCCTAGGAACCCTAGTGGAATTGTCGTAGCTATCTCTTTTTCAGCTCCATCTGCGCCTAATACTTCTGCGAAAGCTTCGGTGACTACTGGCCCTGGGGAAACTGCGTTTACACGAATTTTCGGAGCTAACTCAATTGCTAGAGTCTCGGTCATGTTAAGCATTCCTGCTTTCGCTGCTGCGTATGGGCCTGTAAAGGGAGATCCTCGCATACCTGCGCCTGATGAAATATTAATTATTGCTCCACCATTAGTCATTCTTTTCGCTGCAGTTTTAGCGCCCTGGAACGCAGTCATTAGATTTAGCTCCAGTTGGTTTCTAAAGATTTCGTCTGGAGTATCGATTAGAGTTCTCGTCTTCTTTTCATCAGAACCGCCAACATTGTTGACCCAAATGTCAAGTGCTCCTAAAGAGTCAATAGCAAGATCTCCTAGTGTTTCAGAGTTGTCTCGTATATCGGCATCATAGATTAAGACTTTTCCTCCTCTTTCTTCAATTCCTTTTGCTGTGATTTCAAGGTCCTCTTTTCTTCTTGCATTTATTAGAACATCGCACCCTGCTTCAGCTAAGCCCCATGCGATGCCTCGGCCAATACCCTGACCGGATCCAGTTACAACCGCTACTTTTCCGCTTAGTTTGAAGTCATCTAATACGCTCATAGTGTGGCCCCTTAGAAAGTTTTGCCCCTAGTGAAGATTACTAGTAGTGGAGCGGAACGAGAAATTCAAGAAATGGGATCTTAGATAGATTGACGCTAATCTCAAGATATGGAAAGAATGAAGGAAAAAGTAGCAGTTATCGTCGGGGGCGCAAGTGGATTCGGATATGCATGCGCAAAGCTCTTTGCGGCTGAGGGAGCAAAGATTGTCATTGCGGGACGAAGAGGTGCTCTCGCTCAAAAGACTGCAGATGAGTTTAATGGAATGGGAGTCTCTTGGGATGTAACAGACTTCAAACAAGGTGAAAGAGTCCAAGAAGAAGTAATGGGCCAATATGGTCGTATTGATGCAGCGATTAACTTTGCTGGATACGACGATGTAAGGACCATAAGAGAAATTACGCCTGACCATCTTGAACCAATGGTTAATGTGCAATTCAACGGTGCAATTTATTTCCTAAGGTTTATGTGCAATGCCATGGCTGACTCCGGAGGAGGGTCAGCTATTCTATGTTCATCTCTGACTGCCCATAATCCAAATGTCGGGAGAGTCGGATATGCGGGGTCCAAAGCTGGAATTGAGTATGTTGCTAAGCTTGCAGCCGTTGAGTATGGTCATGACCAAGTTCGGGTAAATTGTATAGCTCCCCATGTCATTGAAACCGAAATGACATCAGATATCTTTAAAGTCCCATTCGCTGTTGAGACAGTTCGCTTACAAACGCCAGTTAAGAGAATGGGTCACGTAGATGACGTTGCAAATTGCGCTTTGTTCTTGGCGGGTAATGAATCTAGTTATGTGAACGGAGAAACAATTAGGGTAGATGGTGGGGCTCATACACAGAAACTTCCGTCTGATATTGATTACGCCTTACTTGGCCTCGCAAGACCTGAGCTTGCCGCAGGCAGTCCGCGCGCAATGGTACCTAAATGGTATGAAGGTGAAATCAGCAACCAGCAGAAGAGCTAAATAAATAGTTATTGGTTCAAAAATTCAATGATCGCCTTTGCAAATGCGTCATTTTCATCGCCGACAACCATATGTCCAGCGCCGCTAACATCAGCGAAGCGTGCATGTGGATACCTTTTAAGAAACTCTTCCACTTCATTTTCTGTTACCAGATCACTTAATTTACCTCTCACTAATAGCATTGGAGCAGAAATCTTTTTGCATAGTTCGTTTAGTAAATTAGGGTTACGCATGTCAGGGTTCTCTTCATCCCTTTCAGTTGAGATAAACATAGGGTCCCAGTGCCAAAACCACTTATCACCACGTTTGCGTAAATTTTTTTTCAATCCTTCCAGATCAGAGGATTTTTTACGGTGAGGATTGTACTTGGATAATATCTCTGACACTTCTGATAAAGAACTAAAACCTGTTTTGGAGTTTTCTAGCATGAAGCTTTTCACCCTATCGGCCCCCGCAACATTAATGTTTGGAACGATGTCAACCAGAACTAGGGCCGAAATAGAACTCGGCTTGTAGCTCCCTTCAAGATAGATTCCGACTAGCCCTCCAAGTGATGCTCCAACTAATGCGGGGTTTATTTTCAGTTGCTCAATAAGGTATGCAACGTCTGAAGAAAAGTCTTTTAGCTTATAATCCCCATCGCTCGACCAATCCGAACCACCATGACCCCTCAAGTCCATTGTTATAGCGCACCTGCCGGTTCGAGTTAATTTTTCGGCAGTTGCATTCCACGAATGTCGGGTTTGGCCGCCCCCATGCAGGAGCAGA
Source organism: bacterium (assembly GCA_002713605.1). The sequence goes on along the minus strand of PATL01000019.1, from coordinate 944 downwards.
ATTGCGTTCCTTTCTAGCTCACCCCACAAGTCAAATTCCACAGTTATTCCTGATGGCGTCGTCAAATGTTCAGTTACTGGCTCAGATGAATTCATAAAAGCTCAAAATGATTCCGGTCGCGTTCTCAACATTTAATTTTTCATCGCCTCAAGCAACCAATAAGTGCGAAGTTCTAGCACGGCTGCATTCTGAGCTAGTTCTAATATTTTCACCACACTTAGTGGTCCTATCACGATATGTCCTCGCCCAAACCTAACCATGGGTGAAGAACGATGGATCTTCACTAGGGTCAGCTGTTAGGTTTACTGGGCAGTCATTCGCCACTTCAAGGACTGCAAGTAGTCTTCCAACCCCAAGACAAAACCCGATTAAGGATAATAGCTCTAATATTTGTTGGTCGGAAAAGCTTGACTTCATGCGCTTCCAAAATGGTTCATCTGATTTAAGCGCTCCATGATCAAATACAAATCGCTCTGCTAGCTCAGCTGCTAGTTTCTCTTCTTCAGAGAATGCACCTATTTCAGAGTATTCGGTTACTCGATGATAAAGATCATCGTCTAGCCCTTGCTGCATCGCCGATGCAGACCGTGTGTCTAGTCATATATGACAGTCATTTATCTGGGCTATTCGCATTCTCGCTACTTCTCTAACTCTTGTATCTAAAGAGACCTTGGTATAGAGCGCGTTCCCTGCCATGCCAATGCCTTTTCCAACATCTGGTTGCATATACCAAAGTCTGCTTCGTTCTAACCCTTCGCCTTCTGGAATATCAATTCGTGCCATGTTAAACCTTTTTAGTAATTTTGTTTGCTCATACTTTAGCTTGACCCGAATGATAGAGAAAGACTAAAGAGTAAGCATGGAAGAATTTAATTTAGATGAAGTTGATCACTTACTCACAACAACCAGAGCTGTTCGTAAACGGTTAGATCTCAGTCGCGCTG
>PATL01000018.1 GCA_002713605.1 bacterium | reverse complement strand
CTCCAGCGATCGGTTCAGGAAACCAAACGAGTTCCCGACCAGAACCTCCAGGCCGCCGAACCCATTGACCGTCACACCATTCAATTGATGGTCTTTTCATAGCTCTGTGGTGCTGCTTTGCACATGAAGGGCCACCTGTACCGTCTTTAGCAACATGGATTTCGTCTACAGAGTCCAGTTCCTTTGAAGCGAAGTCCACCAACGCACAAGTTAACCCTGGCGCGAACGCAGCACCTGCCACGATCATTGCACCTTTCTCTTTTGCTAAGTCTTCTAGTTTCAATAATCCAACAACGTCGCTGACTTTATTTGATGTTGATATTACAGAAATTCCGTTTTTAAGCGCCCGTTGCGCTGTTTGTAAGTGATTTCCAGAAGAAGAAGATATGACTAAAAGTTGAATATTCTGATCTTCTAATTTTTCGTTGTTATCACAAAAGTTAATTAAGTTTTTTCGAGTCATTAAATGCGAAACTTTTTTCCTATCGGGTCCACTCACAAATAAGTGAATTTGTGGAATAGATGTATTTAGTCGCTGAAGAAGTTGTGAACCCACTGCTCCCAGACCAAGAATGCCTATCATGAAAATTACGCTTCAGTCAGTTTCTAAATCACGCCATCCACCACTTTGCAGTGGGACATTTCCAGCTTCTTTCGATTTCACAATAATGGAGATCGCAACAGCGCCAAGTAATGCTATTAAAACCCTAATTAGTTGTCTCATAACTCTCCCGACTCATACGTTAGAACCAATTCTTTGAAACTTACCGCTGGTTGTCAAGTCCAATGTTGTCAGTGGGCCTAGTTGGAGTTGAACCAACGACCTCACCCTTATCAGGGGTGCGCTCTAACCAACTGAGCTATAGGCCCTTTGTACACTTTCGGAACTCTACGATACCGTTCAGAAGTCAAAATAGCCTCGTTCGTAAAAAGAGTCCTGCTTATTGCCTAGGAACGCGTCTACGGCGGCGCGGTGGAGAAGGACGCACAGTTTCCTCTTCGATCATTGTCACACGTAAACCACCAGTAAGGTCACTAATAAGGTTAAAAAGCAGGACCATAAGTACATTAAGTGTTGAACCGGCAATAGCCAAGATCAATCCCCCCAATGCATAGCCTTTAAATATCTGCTTTCCATCAAAATTAAATGCATCTAAAGCAAAAAGTTCAGTAATAAGGGATTCAAGTTTTCCAACAGTCCCAGATGATTCAGCAACTCCCCAAACAATGAAACCTGCTATGAGAAAGACAGCCCATAAGCATGCAAAGAAAAGAATAGAAATTTTTAGAACCGACCAGACTTCAATATGTCTAACTATTCTCCTAACTCTTCTTGCTTGTAGTTTAACTCGTCTTCTCTTTTCAAAAACAGATATTTTTCTCCCTGTACGCTGACGCGGAGCCACTGATTTCTTATTTCCAAAGAATCTATTTTCTACTTCTGACATATTTTCATCTGGATAAATAGAAAAATTTTCTTTTTGTTCTAAGTCATCAAAACATTCTGAAGCCGTGGGAGACTCCTCCGAGTTCCGTTCTTCTTTATTTGGATCATTAGTTGTTGACTCGTCAATATTCGTCATTATTCGTAGTGTAGGTTACCAAACGGGACAGTGTGGTGGCACCCCTCAATGAAGTACCTTGCCAGTATCTACTTTTCTGACTCGATACCGTCTTCTTGTTGAATTACAGGAGCTATTGCAGTAACTTTGGAATCATTTTCGACAGACATCAACTTAACTCCAGTAGCTGACCTTCCTTGAATTGAAATAGTATTCACTTTCATCCTAATTATGACGCCATTTGAAGCAATCATAAAAACTTCGTCATCTTCACCTACAGACCTACTCGCTACGACCTGACCTTTATCAGGAGAAAGACTAATTCCAATGACTCCTTGACCAGCTCTATGTTTAGCGTTGAAACTATTGAAGTCTGTTCTTTTTCCGTAACCCTTTTCGGTCACAACTAACAATGATTTTCCTTCTTCCGCTAAACACGCTGCAACGACCTCGTCAGAATTCGAAACTTTTATTCCCCTCACACCAGCAGCTGATCTACCCATAGATCGAACCTCTTCTTCGTGAAATCTCATCACTTTTCCTTGATTACTTACCAGACAAATATGATCATTACCTGTAGTAGGTAACACTCTTACTAATTCATCTCCTTCGTTTAGTTTTATAGCTATTAACCCTTTCGAACGAGATTTGTCGTATTCAGTAAATTTAGTTTTCTTTATTTTTCCTTGTTTTGTTGCAAAGACAAGAAACCTATTTGTTTCATAGTCTCGTGTATCAATCACTGCTGCTACTTTTTCTTCTGCTTCTAGTTGTAATAAATTCACAATCGCAGTTCCACGTGCTGTACGGCTCATCGTTGGAATTTGATGCGCTTTTAAACGGTGAACTTTTCCTAAATTAGTGAAAAATAATAGGTATGCATGTGCTGATGTGTGCAGAATTGTTGTGATTAGGTCTTCATCTTTTAGTCCAGCTCCGGCTACTCCCCTTCCTCCTCTTCCTTGGCTTCTAAATTCATCACTAGAAACGGTTTTTACATATCCACCTGAACTTAATGAGAAAACAAGGTCTTCATCATCGATTAAATCTTCTATAAGGAAATCGCCAGGGTCGTCCACTAATATCGTTCGACGTTCGTTAGCATGTTCATCACGAATTTCTGATAATTCTTCGATGATTAGAGTTCTAAGTTCTTTATCATCGGCAAGTATTGCTTGAAGTTCTGTAATTAATGTTGAAAGTTCTTGAACTTTTTCTTCCACTTGGTCTCTCCCTAAACGGGTTAATCTTCCAAGTTGCATATCTAAAATGTGGTTCGCTTGTACCTCACTAAACTCAAATGGTTCATTCATGAGAGCTATTCTTGCGTTCGCCCGATCATCGCTTTCTCGGATTGTGGCAATAATTTCGTCAATCATTCCAATTGCTTTTAATAATCCCGAATTTATGTGTAATTCATGTTCTGCTCTGTCTAATCGGAATTCTGTTCTTCGTGTAACAATTTCTATTTGATGGTTAACCCAACAAGTCAGTGCGTCAAGTAGGGTCATGGTTTTAGGAACGCCATCATCAAGGGCAACCATATTTACTGGAAAGGATGTCTGCAGTGGAGTCCCTTTATACAATTGGTTTAGTATTACGAGTGATGGAGCGTCTTTTTTTAATTCAAATACGAGACGTGTTTTCCCCTTTGCTGACTCATTACGTATAGTTCGGATTCCTTCAATTTCTCCTTTATCTACTAGTGCTGCTGTTTTCTCTTCAATAGATTCAACACTTGTTTGATATGGAATTTCTGTAACGACTATCTGATCGTTCTTTTGTCCCTCAATTATTTCAGCTTTAGCTCTAACTTTTATAGAGCCTCTTCCAGTTTTATATGCCTGGTGTATTCCAGAATGTCCAAGTATTTCCCCACCTGTAGGAAAATCTGGTCCTTTAACAAATTTCATAAGGTCTGTAATTGTTGCTTCTGGGTTGTTTATTAGGTGGATAGCGGCATCTGATATTTCTTGGAGGTTATGTGGGGGTATATTTGTTGCCATTCCAACAGCTATTCCTTGTCCTCCATTTACGAGTAAATTTGGGAAACGTGCCGGTAGCACTTTTGGTTCCTGTGAAGATCCATCGAAATTGTCTAGGAAATCTATAGTTTCTTCATCTATTCCTTCAAGCATTGACATTGCTAACTGTGACAATCTGCTTTCGGTGTATCTCATCGCTGCAGGTGGGTCATTTGGTGAACCAAAATTTCCGTGTGGGTCAATGAGTGGGTGCCGAAGTGAAAATGGTTGACCCATTCGAACTAATGCTTCATAAATAGCGCTATCGCCATGAGGGTGATAGTGACCCATTACTTCTCCAACGACTGTTGCACATTTTACATGTGATCTATCCGGCCTCACATTAGTGTCGTACATACCCCAAAGTATTCTTCTATGAACAGGTTTCAATCCATCTCTTGCATCAGGAAGTGCGCGAGCGACAATAACGGACATAGCGTAATCAAGAAAGGACTGTTCCATTTCTTCTTGTATTTCAACATCTTCAACTCCATTTACGGGGTTATTATCCTCGGAGGTGTCAATATCGCTCATGAATTCCTTTGTTATTTTAGATATCTAAAAATCGAACATCTTTAGCGTTGGTCTGTATGAAAGTTTTTCTACTTTCGACATCTTCGCCCATTAATTTTGAGAAGACTTCATCCGCTATAGATGCTTGTTCTACCGTAACTTTAAGAAGTGTTCTTTTTTCGGGGTCCATAGTCGTATCCCATAATTCGTCGGCGTTCATCTCTCCTAAGCCCTTTAGCCTTCCAAAGTCCGCTTTGTGTTTGGGGTTTTCCTTCAGAAAAAGATCTTTGGCGTGTTCGTCTTTTAAGTAGATTTTTGATTTTTTAACTTCAGTTGAAAATAAAGGAGGTTGTGCAATGTAAACGTGACCATTTAATACAAGTTCCTTCATTTGGCGGTAAAGAAAAGTTAATAAGAGGGTTCTTATGTGGCTTCCATCAACATCAGCGTCTGCCAATAAAACAATTTTGTGGTATCTGATCTTTTCAATATCAAATTCTTCACCAAATCCAGCACCAATTGCAGAAATTAGTGCTTGTACTTCGGTATTGTTCAGCATTTTATCAATTCGTGAGCGCTCCACATTTAAGATTTTTCCTCTAATTGGAAGAATTGCCATGATTCTCGGGTCGCGTGCATCTTTTGCTGAACCGCCTGCCGAGTTTCCTTCAACAATATATAGTTCGGATTCTTCAGGATCTTTACTTGAACAGTCTGTTAATTTACCAGGTAACCCTGCACCGTCAAGGGCTGATTTTCTTCTTGTTGCATCACGGGCTGTTCGAGCTGCTATCCGCGCACGAGCTGCTTGTACAGCTTTTTGAGTTATTATTTTTGCTTCTTTAGGATTTTCTTCAAGCCAATCACGTAAGTGTTCGCCAGTTGCTTTTTCAACAAGTGACTTAATTGAGACGTTACCTAGTTTGCTTTTTGTCTGTCCTTCAAATTGTGGTTCACGAAGGCGTACAGAGATTATTGCAGTTAGTCCTTCTCGAATATCTTCTCCTTGTAATCCATCATCACTTTTATTTAATTGTCCATTATCACGAGCATATTTATTAACTACTCTCGTTAATGCGGTTCTAAAACCCTGTTCATGCATTCCGCCTTCTGATGTAGAAATACCGTTAGCAAAAGAGTGTATTCCGTCAGAATTAAAACCTGTATTCCATTGAAAGGCTATTTCTACTTCTTGTTCATCATCTTTCTCTTGAAAAAAACCTACTTTTTCAAATAAAGCTTCTTTAGAGGGATTCACATGTTGAACAAAGTCTTTAATGCCGCCGTCATATTTATAAGATGTCTTTTTGTTGTTTCCGTTGCCTCGGTTATCAATAAAAGTTATTTCAAGACCTTTGTTTAGAAAGGCCATCATCTGAAAACGTTCCAATAATGTAGTCGCCCGAAAATCTATTCCTTCTTTAAATATTTTTATATCAGGCCAAAATCGAACTGTTGTTCCAGTTGTATTTTTTTGAGTTTCACCGATCATGGAAAGTTTCTGATCTGGTTCGCCACCGTCTTTAAAGGACATGAAGTGTTGCTTTCCATCACGTTCAATTTCCACTTCTACTTTTGAACTTAAGGCGTTGACTACAGATACACCGACGCCGTGTAAACCACCAGACACCTTGTAGCCATCTCCTCCAAATTTTCCACCCGCATGAAGAACGGTCAAAACTACTTCTGCTGCTGATAAATCTTCGTATTGATGGTGTTTTCCAACTGGAATCCCTCTTCCGTTGTCTCGTACTTCACAAGCTCCATCTTTAAGGATTTCTACTTCTATTTTCGTGCAATGTCCTGCCATCGCCTCATCAACAGCATTATCAACCACTTCATAGACTAGGTGATGTAATCCTGTTGGACCTGTAGAGCCAATATACATACCTGGTCGTTTGCGGACTGCTTCTAACCCTTCTAAAACTTGTATATCCTCAGCACTATATGAGTCAGCGGTTTGCGTCATTTTTAGTTAATTTCCCTACCAAATTTTTTTAGGTGATTTGCTTGAATTTTTCGCGTATTTTTTCTATAAAACACGTGGTCAGAGGGCTAAATCACACATCGCCAATTCTATCATTTTTCGACGATCAGTAGGTGTTATAAGTAATTAAATTTTAGTGCTTTATGCCTATAAATTTTGGTCTCATAAATTCTTTATTGTTATTTTTAGATCGTCAATTTTATCTTCGTTTATATGAGACTTTGCAGCTGTTAAAATTTGTGATTTTCGCCATTCTAGTTCTTTTGCAACGGCAGAATCATTAGCTTGAATGTGTAATTTTTTACTCTTGATGTGTGTTGGTTGTGTTATTTGTGAAAATTTCTCACCAACTATTAAATCCCACTTCTCAATAATTATAGTTATCTCTTGAGTTGATGATCCGCTGAGTTTATGTAGGAGAGAATCTAAAAGAAAATCAAGTTTTTTAGGCTGATTTTGTTCTCTTTCTAAAGGGTCCCATTTCATTAGAGAACAATCTTTCCTTCTTTAATCTCATGGTACATATTTTGCTGAATAATCTTAGGTTCAATAGCGGTAGTAATAAATGTTTGATCTGCAACCAATAGGTGAAGCAGTCTCTCTGTTCTATCATTATCGAGTTCAGAAAACACATCATCAAGAAGTAAAAGTGGTTTAGTTTTATGGAGTTTGTGTAATAAATGATGGCCAGCAACTCTTAACGAAAGCGCTATTGTGCGTTGCTCTCCCTGTGAAGCGTGCGTTCTTGCAGGCATGCCATCTAAAAGAATTTCAACATCATCTCTGTGTGGGCCAATCAAAGTCGTTCCTCTTCTCACTTCGTCTTTTTCTGTTTCCTTCAAAAGTGATAGCAATCCTTCTTGTAACCACCTGGGGTTATAGATAATTTCTAGGTTTTCCGTTCCTCCCACGAGATTTTCATATGCTTTTTGAGCTAAATCTTGAATTTCTACTAATGTTTCTTGTCGTAATAATCCCCATTCTTCACTGAGTGTCGAAAATTGTTCACTCCAAACTTTGAGAATGTCTTGGTTTTGAGTTGATAAATATCCTTTTTGCTGTTTTAGAAAGGAGTTTCGTTGTTTTAATACTGACTCAAGGTCTGTTCGTTTTTTTAGATGTTTTGGGTGCGTTCTAACTAAGAGTTCATCAATATATGTTCGTCTATTGCTTGGTCCTTCTTTTACCAACGTTAGATCATCCGGTCCAAAAATAGTCATCGGTATCAAACCTACTAAATTACGGATAGGTCTTATTTTTTGTTTATTTATAGCAATACTGTTCTGATGCTGATTAGAAATTTCTGCTTCAACTAAGAGTTCTCGCTCTTCATGTTGTATCTCAGCACGAATGATGGCAGTATCTAGATCTTTTCGAATAAGTGCTTCTGTAGGTGCCCCTCTAAATGACACAGCACTACCCATGTAATAGATTGCTTCTAATAAGTTTGTTTTTCCTTGACCATTTTGGCCAAAAATAACGTTTGTTCCCTTAACGAATGCTTTTTCTTGTACTGAATAATTACGGAAATCTTGCAGCCATAATCGTTTCAGATAAACCATTATCGTTGTTATGAAATACGCACAGGCATTAAAAGATATAGAAATTCTGGATGTTCATTAGATTTTAAGACAGCTGGTTTTTGATTATCCATTGTTTCTAAAGTTATATCGTCACCAGGGGCTATTTCTAAACCTTTTAATAGATATTCAGCATTAAATGCAATAGTAAGATCATCTCCATCATAATTAGCATCAACAGTTTCATGGGCTTCACCAATATCTTGTGTTTTAGCTATTAATTGCAAACCAGTCATTCCCATATCTAAACGAATGGGTGTCGCTTCCTGCGCTAATAATCGAACTCTTTTAACTGCATCTCGTAATTCTCCTCTGTTAGCAGTTAATTTATTAGGATTATCTTCTGGGACTAGTCGCTTATAATCAGGGAATTCTCCTTCTATCAGCCTAGTTGTCATTCGAATATTATTAATTTCGAAAGACGCTTCCTTTTCCCCAAGGTACAAAGAAACTTCTGAATCCTTTTCTAATAACCTTGCTAGTTCTGTAAGAGCTCTTGATGGAACAAGAATTGGAGGTTGTCCTGCTAATAATGATGATCCTGGCATGTCTCTAACAGCTAATCGATATGAGTCAGTAGCTACTAAACGAAATCCTTTTTCTTCAGCGACCATATAAACACCCGTTAATATTGGGCGAGAATCATCAGATGAAGCTGCAGGAGTAACTTGTTCTAAAGCGCTAACAAGCAAAGAAGCATCTACTGTTACAGGATCAGAGTTAACTCCTTCGAATAGTGGATATTCGTCCGCAGGTATTGTGCGAAGTGAAAACTCACTACGTCCTGCTATTACTTGAAGGTCTGTTTCATCAACAGTTATATCAACAGTTCCGGATTCTACTGATCTAATAACATCAGAAAGTAAACGTGCTGGTACAACAGACGTTCCATCACTCTCACCAGCTACATCAAGAGACACAGTTATAGTCAAATCTAAGTCGCTACCTGTTATTACTAAAGTATCTTTTTTTAAATTAAGGTGAAGACCATTTAGAACTGGAAGTGTAGCTCTATTTGTTACAGCTTTATTAGACGTATTAAGTGCTTCAACTAATATGTCACGATCACATCGAAATTTCACTTGTGGAGAACTCCTTCTATTCTTAAAAAAATTTTAATTACTTAGTAGTGGTAGTAGGTATGTGGGTATGTGGTTAATGTTATATATTACCTGTTCAGGGAGATTTTTTTCTGTGGATTTATTGTTAACTACTTCTGTAATCCACAACTGTTATTTCTAGTATTACGGATGTTGTTGAATGGAAATTTCGTTGTTATCAACACTTTCTATAGTAGTCCACAAACCGTGTGGATTATTTATTTACCGGATCGTATTGTTTGTACCAGGTCTGTTACGTCATCGTAAATCTGTTGCTTTGCTGGCATGAGATCACTAATTTTGTCTACAGCATGAATTACTGTCGTATGATCACGTCCACCAAATTCTCTAGCAATCGCTGGGTAGCTTAGTTCTGTTAACTCTCGGAATACATACATAGCTATTTGTCGAGCTGTTACCAATGGTCGGTGTCGTCTTTGTCCAATAATATCTTCTTTTGATAGGCCAAATTTTTCTGCTGTGGCATCAAGAATTACCTCTGGTGTTATCGCACGTGGTTTTCTTAAAGCGATTAATTCTTGTAATACCGTCTTCGCGATTTCAATAGTTAAATCTTGGTTATTTAGCTTTGCAAAAGCACAGACCCTAATTAATGCTCCCTCTAATTCTCTAATATTTTCTTTCGCATGTGTTGCGATAAATTCAAGAACATCCGCTGGAACAGGAATAGTTTCACTTTCTGATTTTTTTCGAAGAATGGCAAGCCGTGTTTCTAAGTCAGGTGGTTGGATATCCGTTAACAATCCCATTTTGAATCGGCTTCTTAACCGATCTTCTAGTGTTGAAATTGCATCTGGCGGACGATCTGATGATAAAACAATCTGTTTATTTGCTTGATGCAGGCTATTAAATGTGTGGAAAAACTCTTCTTGAAGGCCTTCTTTTCCTTCTAAAAATTGAATATCATCAACGAGAAGAACATCTATTTCTCTATAACGGCTCTTAAACTCAGATCTTTTGTTTGTTTTTATTGATTCAATAAATTCATTTAGAAAGGTTTCTGTCGAAACGTATTTAGTTGAATGCATGGGATAATTTTCATGGATATAGCTTTCGATTGCCTGAAGAAGGTGGGTTTTTCCCAGACCAGCTTCACCATGAATAAATAGTGGGTTATATGATTCCGCAGGCCTTTCAGCAACAGATAAAGCAGCTGCGTGAGCAAAACGATTACTTGTTCCTGTAACAAAAGTTTCAAATGTATATTTTTCGTTTTTAACTGATGGTTTTTCTTTGTTTATATAACTTATTTCTTCATAAAGAGGATTTTTTCTTTCAGCTATTTTTTCTTTATTAGGTATAAGAGTATTAGGTATAAGAGTATCTGCTTTAACTAGGTCCACTTCATCGCTGTTTTTTGTATCAACTTCAACTATTAATTGAATATGTGTCGGTGACGCTTCTTCAAGTGCTTCAAGTATAAGAGGGTTGTATTTTCCTTCCACTTGCGCTTTCACCCATTGATTTGGAACCGTGAGAATTAATTCATTTTCGGTAATAGCTTGAGGGCGCGCTTCTTTAAATGTTGATTGCCAAACTCCATCAGATACCTGGTCTCGGATCGATTGTGCACAGGCATCCCATAGTTGTGTTACGTTTGACATAGATTTTCTCTTTTCTGTTTGAACGACACATTTTTCTAATGTCAATGTGTGTAATCTTGTGGAGATCTTTTAATTTTTATAGCGTGGATGTGAAACCTAGCATCATGTGAACAAACTTGCCAGTGGAACTCTAGTGGATTTGTTTTCCCTGCTCATAACCACTTTTTAACAGTTATCCACAGGGTGTGAATTTATTTTTATAACATAACTTAATTAGCTTGTGGATAACTTTACTTTAGTATTTTTGAATTATGATTTTTTTAAGGTTGTAATAACTTAACAATAGCCTCTAGCGTGTGGATGTAAGGTAAATGCTGCCTGCAGATAAAAAAGTCAGACAAAACTGGGCTTTGAAACAGGGTGTGTTGGAAGAAACCTTAAAACATAACGTAAAGGATCAAAAGTGAAGAGGACATTTCAACCGAATGTGCGGAGAAGATCAAAAAAACATGGTTTTCGAAACCGCATGTCAACTAGAGGGGGCCGTGCGGTTATTAAAGCGCGTCGGCGACGTGGAAGGCAAAAACTGTCAGCGTAATTGGGAAAGTAACTGGTAGAGATAGACACGCTTCACTCCTGAAGCGAGGGCTCAGAATAAAAAAAGGGCCGTTTGAAATTATCTATCTTTACGAGAAGACAGAGATTCCATGTTTGGCGTTTGCAATCCCTAAAAAATTTGGAACAGCTGTTCAAAGAAACCGAATTCGTAGGCAGTGTCGAGAAGCATTTAGACAAGTGGTTAGATACGATCCAAAATCAATTCGAGAAGGAAACTATTTGATAAAAATTCACTCAAAACCAAGTGAAGAATTTAACCTGGAAATAGTTTTAAAAGAAGCATTAAATGAGTTATTTGAATAACATATCGAGTAAAAAATTAACAAACAAAATACTTAAAACTGCAGGTCAGAAGGCTATTTTGCTATATCAACGCGTCACGGTTAATAAATTGCCTACATGTAGGTATATGCCGAGCTGTTCAGAATATGCATATGAGGCAATCGATACGCACGGAATTTTAAGAGGTGTTTGGTATTCAACTAAAAGGCTGTGCCGCTGCCATCCATGGGGAGGGTATGGATACGACCCTGTGCCAGAGAGGAAAGCGCAATGTTAGAATTTTTTGGGAATATTCTTACGACAATTTATGATTTTTTTCCTAACTACGCTTTTGCAATCATTATCTTTACTTGTCTTGTNATGATTGTTNTNACACCGGTGACGCTNAAACAGACACGTAGCATGCTAGCTATGCAAAAAGTNGCTCCAGAATTNAANAAACTTAGAAAAAAACACGGNAATGATCGNGATAAATTAAANCAGGAAATGATGGCNCTNTATCAAGCTAANGGNATTAACCCNTTAGCAGGNTGTCTTCCTNTNATAGCNCAAATGCCNATATTTTTCGGNCTTTTTTATACTGTTCGTGGATTAACAAGAAGAACNGGCGAAGTAGGNNTAAGGCTTGGNGATGTTTCAATTNTTGANCAANCNAANACNGAATANGTNCCTGCTTTGAANGCNCGTGTTTTTAATCCAGATTTCATNGGAANAGACACNGAAATGTATCNNGATNTAGCNTTNTCNACAGAAATGTCNTCNCTAGGNATGGATNTNGCNCNNNCNCCATGGAATGTNNTGACAAANAACTTTNCNGAANGNCTNCCCTACNTNCTANTNGTNTTATTNGTNGGTTTATCTGCCTGGTATCAACAACGNATGATATCAAACTAGNTCATCATCTTCAATGTCTGAAATGCCTGCTCAGCAGCAACTTTTAATGAAATATATGCCNTTNATGTTNCCAATATTTTCATTNNNTTTTCCTGCNGCNCTNGTCTTTTANTTNTTNACNTCAAATGCNTTTAGAGTACTTACGCAATTATTTATAACAAGAAAATANTACGGTGAAAATGCTGATACATCGGAANTAATTAAACCAACCAAAGAAATGGTTGAATCTGTTCAAAAACAGAAANCTGGGAANNCAATTGATCAAAGTGAAANACATGGAACNCGTAGGCATTTGACNAANCCACCTAAGAAACGCAGTAAAAAAACCAAACCCCCTGAGACAANTAGTCCNAAAAAGGGAAAAGTTGNAGAGCGTAAAGAGCCACAANCTCGCCCNACATCAAAAAGGGTGACACCAAAGAAAAATAGTGAACCAGACACGCCCGGCTCGCGTCGTCGTAAAAAGAAAAAGAAGTGATAAATATGGAATGGGTAGAAGTCCGTGCTGAGAATATTGAAGCTGCAGAAGAACTCGCATTAGATCAACTAGGTGTTGCTCGAGAAGATGCTGAGTTTGAAGTAGTTACAAGGTCAGAAAATAGACTTTTTGGGCTTAAAAAAACAGAAGCAAGGGTTAGAGCACGCGTAAAGCCTGCTGATCTCCCTTCAAAAACAACGAATAATAATAGAAAACGTTCAAAAAATAATAATAAAAACCAAAAAAGTACTAAAACAACACCTAAAAACACTAACAAAAACAATAAAAGCAATAATAATAACAAAAATAACAAACCTAAGAACAACAAAAAGGTACAAGAAGATAGAGAACCAATGCCTCTTAAAGAACAAGAAGACGCAGTTATTGATTTTCTTGAAGGAATAATATCAAGTTTTCAAATTGAAGCTTCTACTAGCACACGAATGGAAGAAGAAAGAATTATTGGATCAATTGATGGGGAGGATGTTGGTCTTTTGATAGGGCCTAAAGCTGGAACACTATTAGCTTTACAGGACATTACAAGAACAGTTGTTCAAAGGCATGCTTCCGGTAAAAAAACAAATAGGCTTTCAGTGGATGTAGGTGGCTATCGCGAAAAGAGAAAAGCTTCATTAGTTGCATTTACACAAAAGCAAGCCGAACTAGTTAAAGAAAATAATGAAAAAGTTGAATTAGAACCTATGGGTGCAGCTGATCGTAAAATAGTGCATGATGCTGCTGCAGAAATTCCCAACGTCACAAGTAGTAGTGATGGAGAAGAACCCCGTAGATATGTTGTTCTTCACCCTTCTGAGTAAAAGTGCTACAAGGTATTCTAGAAAAATCACAAAAACTTAATTTTCTAGGAAATCCGCCAATTGATGACCATATACAAAACGCAATGGGGTTTGCCCATATTATTCATGGTTTTTCCGAAGAAATCCAAAAAGGAAAAATATATGACTTAGGGTCAGGTGGGGGAGTTCCAGCTTTAGTTTTAATAGAGGAACTCAAAGAATGGGAATTTGTACTCATTGAACGAAAGAAAAAAAGAGCAAATTTTTTACATGAGGCTATTAGTCTTCTAAACGCCTCTGAAAGGGTCGAAATTGTTTGTGATGAAGCTGAAAATGTAGCAAGAAATGAAAAATTTGCATTTGGAGCTGATTTCGTGACCGCCAGAGCATTTGGTCCACCAACTGTTACATCTGAATGTGCTTGTAGATTACTGAAATTAAACGCATTCCTTATCGTTAGCGAACCACCAAATAATACAGATAGATGGGCGCATGAAAAATTGTCCATAACCGGATTAAACCCTGTAAAACACTCAAAATTCNAAAATTCTAGTTTTCAAGTTCTACAACAATCTCAAATACCNCCAGGGAACCTTCCTAGAAGAGCAGGAGTAACGAGAAAACGCCCATTATGGTGATGTTTCACGTGAAACTTATTTGAAAGCGCCCATTATGGTGATGTTTCACGTGAAACTTATTCAAATAGTATGAAAAATTGACACTATTTCCTCAGGTGCTAAAAATAAANAAATCAATATGTTCTGAACAGGGGAAATAGAAAAATGGAAGATCTGTTAAGTAACAAAAGACATCCTTCCTCTCTAAATAAACTACCAAGGGTTATTACAGTAGCGAACCAAAAGGGCGGAGTTGGAAAAACAACTACAGTTGTGAATATTGCTTCATGTCTTGCTGAGACAGGGAAAAGAGTGTTGATTGTTGATTTTGACCCACAAGCGAATGCTACTTCGGCTGTAGGTGTTGAACCTGGAACCTTCAACCAATCGATATATGAGGTGATTTTAGGTCACGCTTCAATGAGTCAGTCTATTATCAAGACGAAATGGAAGGGGCTCTCGATTGCTCCTGCAACGATAGATTTATCAGGTGCAGAAATTGAGCTAGTTTCAGCTTTTAATAGGGAGAGGTATTTAAAAACTGCTATAACGGGCATTATTGATGACTATGACTACGTTTTTATTGATTGTCCACCGTCGATTGGGTTACTTACAGTTAATGCTTTAACTGCAGCTGATGAAGTGCTTGTTCCGATCCAATGTGAATATCTAGCACTAGAAGGATTAGGGCAATTAATAAACAATGTTGAAAAAGTAAAAACCCATTTAAATGAAAAGCTACATATTTCAATGATTGCTCTCGTNATGTTTGATGGNCGAACNAAGTTAGCTTCTCAAGTCGTTCAAGAGGTGCGTGANCANTTTGGTNANANAGTTTGTAANCANGTTNTTCCTCGATCTGTACGNTTNTCAGANGCTCCTTCNTANGGACAACCNATCATNTANTTTGANCCNAANAGNCGTGCNGCATTAGCNTATAGNGCNTTAGCAAAGGAGATATCAAGTGTCACGTGAAAANACCGGCTTAGGNAAAGGNTTAGGGGCTTTAATCCCNTCAACATCAACANNAANNTCGACNGAAGGATCATATTATGCNGAAACAACTGGGTATCAAGAGGTACCAATAGGCTCTATTTCTGTTAACCCGTATCAACCTCGCGATGTTTTTAATGAAGACGCCTTAAATAGTCTGTCGTTATCTATTCGTGAAGTTGGTGTACTTCAACCAGTGCTAATTAGACGGAAAACTGCAAACACTTTCGAACTTATAGCGGGGGAAAGACGTTGGCGTGCAGCAAAAAGAGCAGGTTTGGAGAGAATTCCAGCAATCGTTCGAGATATTGAAGATTTAACATCATTAGAACATGCGCTCATTGAGAATCTTCACCGGCAAGATTTAGGCCCACTTGAGGAGGCGGCAGCCTACCAACAATTGATAGACGATTTTAAACTTAGTCAAGAATCGGTTGCGAAGCGTGTTGGGAAAAGTAGACCAACCATTACTAACGCTTTGCGATTACTTCAGTTGCCATCATCAGTTCAGGGTTTTCTTATGGAGGGTAAATTAACAGCAGGGCATGCTCGTGCACTTTTAGGTTTGTCCTCTCGCCAGGAACAAGACCAACTTGCAAACAGAATTATTGAAGAGAATTTAACTGTTCGTGAAATTGAAAAAATAGTTCGTGATGGCAGTGTGTTTATAAAGGAGAAGAGGAGAGGACCAGCCAACAAATCTGTAGCAGAACTTGAAGTTGAAAAAATACTAAGCGAACTTCTCTCTACGCGCGTGGGAGTTACCATCGGTATCCGAAGAGGAAAAATTATAATTGATTTTGCTAATAGTGATGATTTAAGCCGAATACTTAACATTATCGAAAACCCTAAAAGCTAATAAAATAAAGGACTATAGGCAAAAGTCTAAATCTATAATAGAGACTTTTAGGTTGTTCATAGCTTGTTATCCCCAGTTTGGGGAAAAACCTGTGATTTTCG
Organism: bacterium; assembly: GCA_002713605.1. The sequence goes on along the minus strand of PATL01000018.1, from coordinate 4,659 downwards.
TTAAAAAAATCTCTTTGAACAGGGAAAATGTTATTTGAACTGCTTTTATGAGGAAATTTCTTCAAAAGGTTCAGAAAACCATGATGAAATGGATTCAATTAAGACATTAAGGAGCGTTTGAGAGTCCGTAATTAAATCCTCTGTAGAGCCATATCTAATTGCAACAGCTGGCATACGTGTTTCTCTAAGAACCTTCTCACTATTGCCAATAGTTTCAATTATTTTCCCAGTTTGTCTTAAAAAGTTATTTGAGAATAACTCCGTGAAATGAGTTCCACCAGGGGAAGCAAAGCCTTTAGCTGAGTAGAAGGAAATCGAACTTTCGTTCGCTACAGGTGGGAAAAAACCTATGTAAAGGTCAATATTGTTTTTGTTACAAATGGCTGCGTGTACTGACTCATCGTAATGACCAATTACATCTACCTTGATGTGAGACTCGCGCATTTTCTTCGCAAATGTGTCAACAACAGGGGAGAATCCTCCTAGATGTCCAAGTGCAATTGACGGCAAATCATGAGATCTCATTTTTGAAATAATCTTTTCTTTTTCTTGAACAACAGCAACAGAGCCTTGCTCAACTCGTTCTCCAAGTCGCTTTAAGGCAGTCATACAATTTGGACCATAAATTGCATCAACTACTAAACCTGAGTTTCGTTGAAATAGCTCAACTGCATCCTGTGTGTCAGGACCAAAGATACCGTCAACTTTCCCAGGATTAAACCCAAGAGCGCCTAGTGATCTTTGAAGTTCCGCAATATCTTCCCCACGCAGCATGGGACGTGTGAGGTAAAGAAGTCTGTCACCAAGGACATAACTATTTTCAACCAGAACATCCCATGTTTTCTGATCACATCGGCCAGAGATTAGCAAACCCCGTTGTTCTTGAAATAACTTGATTGAATTTCTTGTTTTCTCAGTAAAGCAATCAAGTGGTTCATCGATATCAAAATCTAATGACTCAAGCATGAGATGTAACTCTTGGACGCGCGCCCCTCTGTCACCTAAGTCAAGCGCATTAGATTCATTAGACTGGTTTTCCATAATTTCGCATTCAAACAACTACGGCATGTAGTTTATCGGCTTCAGCGTATATGGAAAGTTAGATAAATTCGGAAAGGTCTTCGAGAAGGGCGTCTTTTGATTTTGCACCAACGATTCTTTTGGTTGGAACGCCTTCGTCAAAGACGATTAGAGTTGGGATACTCATGACCTCAAACCGTCTAGCAATATCACCGGCTTCATCTACATTTAATTTCGCAATTTTTATATGTTCTCCCTGCTCAGAGGCTATTTCTTCTAAAATGGGAGCAATCATTTTGCACGGCCCACACCATTCAGCCCAAAAGTCTACAAGAATGGGTTTTTGAGAAGCGTTCACAACCTCATCAAAGGTGCTAGCAGTAAGGGTTGTAGTTGAATCAGACATTTTGTCTCCAGTTTGAATTTAGAAAAGCTCTAAGCTAAATGTAGTGGCGAAACTAGTGTTTGTGGGGAACATGTGACAAGTTACCCCGCATGTTCTTCTAGCCAACGTTCAGCATCTATCGCTGCCATGCATCCAGATCCAGCTGCTGTTATTGCTTGACGATATGTGAAATCTTGAACGTCTCCACAAGCAAACACACCATCAATGTTTGTTCGAGATGAATCGCTATCTGTTTTGATATAGCCATTTTCGTGGAGAGATAATTGACCTTCAAAGATTGACGTATTTGGTGTGTGGCCTATGGCTATGAATAAACCAGAGATATTAAGTGTTGATTCTGTTTGATGAGTTACATTTTGAACCTTGACGCCTTCAAGTTTGGTATCACCGATATATCCAGTTACTTGATGATTCCAAAGAAATTCAATTTTAGGATTTGCGAATGCTCGATCCTGCATAATTTTTGATGCTCGGAGTTGGTCTCGCCGATGAATAATTGTCACTTTACTGGCAAACCGTGAAAGAAACATTGCTTCTTCAATAGCTGAGTCTCCTCCACCAACGACAGCTATTTCTTGATCTTTAAAGAAGAAACCATCGCAAGTAGCGCAGGTTGATATCCCGTGCCCTACGAGTTCTATTTCGTTAGGGAGGTTAAGCATCAGAGCTTTAGCACCAGTTGAAACAATTACCGACAGAGCAGTGAACGTTGGCTCGTTTGATGACGGGTCACCTACCCATATTTCAAAAGGTGAAGTGTTGAGATTAACTCGTGTAACTTTCTTTGTTACCAATTCAGCTCCGAATCGTTCTGCCTGTGCTCGAAAATTAGACATTAACTCTGGACCCATAATCCCTGAGGGAAATCCCGGGTAATTTTCAACATCAGTGGTCAGCATGAGTTGTCCACCGGGCTGGTCACTTGTTGAGGATGGTTCTCCCTCTATGACTAATGGTTCTAGATTGGCACGAGCAGTGTAGATAGCAGCCGTAAGTCCAGCTGGGCCCGAACCAATAATAACAACCTCTTTGTGCTCAGACATCATTTCCTTCCATATGAGAAACACCTTCTTTAGGTGTAGCCGCGCCCTTTGGTCTTCGTCTCCATATTAAAAGACCGATGGTGGACCATAACGTAGCGTTTAATAGATAGACGAACCAAACTGCTCTTGAACGTTCTGAAAAAACCCAGAGATCAAAGATTTCAATAAGGCCTCGACTCATTCCGATAAAAAGAAAAGGAAGCGCTATTAAAATAATAATTGTTGCAGTTAGTCCATAAACCAAGGTCCGACTTATGCGAATAGCTGGACCTGAGGTTTTTGCCCGAATGTTTTCTACTTGGGTCACTATTTTTGATGTAATTAATGTTTCAAGTGATGCAGTTGATTTTTGATCTTCTGTTTGGAAGTTGTTTGTTTCGACCATGTGGTGAGAATACCCGCTTAGATCAAGTTTTGATTAATTTTTACACTTTTATGTAGTTCGATAGTTGTCTGTAGTTAGCAATTTGATATGGCTAACTCCCTTTGGTTTAGGAATTATGGTCTACTTCAATGATTAATCTAGGAGGGTCCATAGTTTGGTATGACCGAAAAGTGCTGTTTGGTTCAATACCTAGAACAAAGGTCAAATTTGCTTCAAAGTCACCAAAGTAAATAGCCGTGAGGTTAGATTCATCGGCTGTTATTGTTTGTGCAATTGAACCCCAAGATGGTTCGTAACCCGTGTCATCGTTCCATACACCACCACGTGCAGCAAGGTTTATTACAACATACTCATTTATTTCAACTGGTAGGTCGAAAGAATCCTCTCCTACCAAGAATTCACCATTTATCTCTATTGCATAAGGTCCTGGAATCATTGAAGAAGGATCATCACTTGTTGGTGCTAACTCTATGACAAATGAGTCAAATGATTCTCCTGATTCGATACGCACGTCCTGAAGTAGGAACGAGCTGTATTCGTTAGGGTTATCAGATGTGTAGGTATTGATAGACCCTCGTCTAAACGTTTCTTCTGGAGTCGTTACTGCTTGTACCCCAGCGGTAGAAGGCTCATCACTAGATAGTTCTTCATTTTGAGATTCTTCTAACTTCTCTAAAATATCTGTTTCACTATCTTCTGTCAGATCAATATCTGTTGCGATTTCACCTGCTTTTTCTATATCTATAGTTGCTTCGCCTTGACTCGAGTTAAGGGGAGCCGATTCCTCTAGATTAGCACCGTCATTACTTTGTTCTCTTACTTCTGAAGGAGCACTTTCTACCACTTGTTCGGTATCTGACGTTTCAAGATTTTCGGATGCTATTTGTGTTGTTGAACTGTCTCCGGATCTGAATAGCGGAATAGCAATAATAATGAGTATTGCAGCAGCAACTGCTCCAAGAATTCGAGCTGGTCTTGCAAAAAAAGAGCCCTGTTTGTCAGCATTTCCAATAAGTATCACTGAATCAGGCAAATTCACTGACATCTCGTTTAATGCAGTCTGGATATGATTTGATTTCGTTTCTGGATCGTTCGGTACAACTTTTCCAACCCTTTTACTTATTGAAAGAATCTGGTTAACCTCGTTCATTAGCTTAGGATCTGATTCAATGCGCGCTCGTTCTTCATCAGTTACTTCACCATCTATATAGGCGCTTATTAATTTAAAATTGCTATGTCTTTTAAAATCATCCATCGTTAACCCCTTTGACTGCGCGTATATGATTTTTGTTCCCTAAAATTTCTTCTTTCATCTTTTGGCGGGCACGGGCAATTCGTGACTTTACAGTGCCTGATGGAACATCAAGGATTTCACCTATTTCCTCATAGCTAGTACCTAATTGATCTCGAAGCACTAGTACTATGCGAAATTCCTCTGGCAAGCGTTGTAAAGCAATGTCAATGTCAATACTGTCAATTATTGAGTCCTCAAGACTTGGTGTCGTTTTGGCTATAACAGTTTCTTCATTGAATTCAGTGGTTGGCTTGCGAGACTTTCTCCGAATCTCGTCTAATGACGCATTCGTAGCAATGCGGTACACCCATGTTGAAAATTTTGCAGTTGACTTAAATGAGGCAATATTTCTTACAACTGATATCAGTGTTTCTTGGGTGGCTTCATTAGCGTCATTAATGTTTCCTGTTACTCTCCGGCAGATTGAAAAAACAAAATCATAGTAGTGTTCAAGTAACTGCTCTAAAGCATCTCTATTTCCTTGTTGCGCTGATGCTACAAGTTGGGATTC
>PATL01000017.1 GCA_002713605.1 bacterium | reverse complement strand
TGAGTTTATCTGCGCGGTTATTGAATTGGATTTTAAGAAATTACCGTGATTCTGTTTTAGCTCTTCTCATTGGACTTATGATCGGAAGCCTTCGCGTAATTTGGCCGTGGCCCAATGGTGTGGGGGTTATCAGCGAGGAAGAAAATGAAATCGTTGAAGGTTCAGCGCTTGCATGGCCTGACTCTTTTGGAACTCTCATATGGCCGGTGTTATGTGGACTGGCTGGTTTCATTATTGTAATTTTTATTTGGAATCTAAGCCGGAGTGATTAGTGATTCACGTATTGATTAACCAGTTAGCAAGACGCGGGAAAGGGGCGAAAGCTGCGAGTTTGATCTTCCGCTGTTTAGAAGTGTTGGATGTTGACTATGCACTCGTACCTGGAGAGACACTTGCCGAAGTAAAGCATAATTTACAAGAACTTGTAGATCGGGGTGCAGAGAGGATAATTGTGGCTGGTGGTGATGGCATTATTCACCATGCCATCCAATCGATTGCAACAACAGAGACCGTNTTGGGNATTATCCCAATAGGGACNGGGAATGACTTTTGNAGAGCGTTAGCAATTCCTNCAGGGATTGAAAATGCGGTTGCGACATCNTTAGNAGAACCCAGCNCAATTGATTTATTNAAAGTNAATGATCGGTGGGTNGCGTCTGTTATGACTTTTGGTTTTTCNAGTGANGTGAATGTACGTGCTGAAGNGATGCGATGGCCGACNGGTCCGAGTCGATATACAGTTTCAACNTTGGTATCTCTGCGTTCGCTATCTAGTCAATTTGTGAATTTTTCAATAGATNATATTCCCTTTGAACGTGAAATTTCATTGTGGAATGTTGCTAATACGAGCGATTTNGGGGGTGGAATGAAAATTGCACCNACGGCGAACCCATTTGATGGGATCGCTAATTTAACCCTTGTATCAAAGGTAGGACGTTTTGAATTATTGCGTTTCTTTAGGAGGGTGTTTAGCGGTTCGCATATGAGTCACCCCAAAGTTGAAGGNTTAGANGGAAAACGAATTGTGNTCGANACCGCCGGCTTAGGTTTATGGGCTGATGGTGAATTTATAGGNGAGTCTCCTGCGGTCATTGATTTGGTNCCTGACGCNATACGACTTGCAGGATGTANGGATAATCTTAAATATGGGAATTGATGAAGTGGAGTGGGCGNCGGAGCTCCAGAACAATCTTTTNTTATATGTNTCNCCAAATCTTGACGAAGAGTTAACCATCCAATACGAAGTTGCTAATTCTGATGGCAGCATTGAAGGCTTTTACTGTGTGATNGGAGCAACAACNAANACATCTANTGGAGNAGCNGAATCACCANATGTTNTCTTTAGTTTGAATAAAGAAACTGCAGTTTCGATTCANCGAGGGGANTTGACTACCGAGGANGCTTTTCTNAAAGGNTTACTTCAATTGTCTGGTGAGGTNGAACGATTGATAGAAGCATTCCCGAGCTTCACGCANAAGTAGGNTTTAAATAAGTCCNAGGCNGGCAACTGTTTCTCGTTCAGAGACAAGTTCATCTGCCGAAGTATTAATTCTACCGCGGCTGAAATCGTCAATTTCTAANCCTTGAACAATTTCATAATCNCCNTCTTTNCAGGTGACTGGGAAAGAGGANATAANTCCCTCAGGNATACCGTAACTNCCATCAGATGGGATAGCCATTGATACCCAATCGCCGTCNGGTGTTCCGAGTGTCCAATCACGCATNTGATCGATGGCTGCATTGGCGGCGGAAGCCGCTGATGAGGCTCCTCTNGCCTTAATTATTGCTGCGCCTCTTTGTTGCACAGTTGGAATAAANTCATTTTCCAGCCATTGCTGGTCGTTTATTGTNTGTGCCACNGATTCCCCNNTAACNTCGCAATTGAAAAGGTCTGGGTATTGGGTTGCNGAATGGTTTCCCCATATTGTCATTTTTTTCACATCANTAACTGGAACACCCANCTTTGAAGCAACTTGAGTTTGAGCACGATTATGGTCAAGGCGTGTCATAGCCGTAAATTGTCTTGGGTTTATACCNNNAGCGGAGGATTGCGCTATTAAGGCATTTGTGTTTGCTGGATTTCCGACTACGAGAACCTTAATATTTTCGTTAGCATTGTTCTGCAATCGCTTTGCCNTGNGGGCCGAAAATTCCTCCATTNGCNTCNAAGAGATCAGCTCGTTCCATACCNTCTCTTCGNGGCATTGCTCCAACTAACAGACCATAATTACTCTCNGCAAACGCCACATTNGCNTCATCTGTTTTAACNACTCCGTCAAGNAGCGGAAANGCACANTCGTCAAGTTCCATATGTACTCCATCTAGAGCNCCTAANGCTGGGGTAATTTCNAATAGNCGAAGGANNACTGGTTGGTCAGCACCAAGCATTTGCCCGCTTGCGATTCNAAAAAGCAGTGCGTAGCCAATTTGNCCTGCNGCTCCNGTTACGGTTACGTGTACAGGTNTTTTANTCATNTCAACCTCTTTAAGTTCATCAAGAGATTACCTAAAAGTTGATACCNTTTGGCTAATCCTCAAGNAGTTGNGGAAANTTTTATCTATACNGCTTGNGTGTTNCCCATCCACGTATTGTGNAAGTCTGCATAAATTCCGTTTTGTGNGGATAGTTCTTGATGGGTNCCTGTTTCGACAATTTTCCCNTGATCAAAAACGAGTATGAGGTCTGCTTTTTCTGCCGTGCTCAANCGNTGAGCAACCGANATTGTTGTACGTCCTTGAGATAAACGCTCTAANGCACTGACGAGCGCNACTTCTGTTTCGGGATCAACTGCGCTAGTTGCTTCATCAAGAATGAGAAGNCCAGGGTTTGCNAGTTGAGCTCGTGCAAGTGCAACGAGTTGGCGTTCACCTACTGANATTCTTTCACCTCTTGANCCTGTTTGTGTNTTGATGCCTTCTGGAAGTTTANTCANCCAATCAGTNAGNCCTAAAGACTGAAATGCTGTTTGAATNTCTTCTTCACTTGCATNTGGTTTACCNAACGCAACATTNTCTCTTATTGTTTGATCAAAGAGAAACCCGTCTTGTGGAACCATTTGTATAGATNNATGCCGTGANTCAGNATCTATTTCGTGGATTGGNANNCCATTGATAGTTATCTGCCCGTTTGTNGNNTCAGCTATGCGTGCTAGTANCTTNACGAACGTTGTTTTTCCGGAGCCTGTTTCTCCAACGACAGCAACGTTTGTTCCAGCAGGTATACGAATGCTTATGCCATCGAGAACTTGGCTTCCTGTTCGGTATCTAAAATTGACATTGCTGGCTTCAATCTCCAGTGCTCCGGGTCTGAGTTTTTCGCCGCTCTCAGGTTCAGAAACCTCTATTGGAACATCAAGAACAGAAAGGACTTTCCACCATCCAGCCAAGGCTGTCTGTGTTTGATCAAGGACTTCCCCCAATTCCCAGATTGGGGCGATAAGAATCGTTGTTAGAAATACAAAAGCGATCATTTCTCCTGATGTGAGTCCCATATCAGGCCCAAGGTAAGACCCTGCGACTATGACCCCAGCTATAGATAGAGCACTGAATGTATCCATAACTGGTGCAAGTAAAGCGAAGAATTTATGTGCCTTTATTTGGCGCCGGTACTGGTTTTGATTAGCCATTTCTAACTTCGATCGGATTGAGTTCTGATATCCGTATGAGCGAATTACCGGGGCTGCCGTAACTGCTTCAGAAGCCTGCCCAAGTGTCTCAGATACTGCCTCGCGCACTTCTCTGTATTTGATAAATTGTTGTTGTTGGATTGCTTTAAGAATTGGAATGATGGGGAGATAGATTGCAATCACGACTAATGTCAATTGCCAACTGTATATAGCCATGACAGTGAGCGTCCCAACGATTATGACTGAATCAACTATCCAAGCGATTGCACCCCACTGCGCGAATTGAGAGAGAGTTTCAATATCACTTGTTACTCTTGCTGTAAGAATCCCTTTCCTTGATTCTTGATGGTCGGCGAGGCTGAGGCGATGAAGATGTCGGAAAACCCTTACTCTAAGTTCAAGAATAGTTGTTTCAGCGACTCTAACAAGACGGTTATAGGTAGCGCGTTGAGCGAAAATCACGAAAGAAACAATAATGAAGGCAATTGCGCACGAAATATAAATGAAGTTTGAACGGAGACCATCTTCTCCGCTAAGCCCCTGATCTAATATCTGTTGAATTAACACTGGAATAGATAAAGATCCAACAGCAACTATTAAGGCCATCAGTACTGTGAGGCCGGCTCCAGTCCTCAGCTCAGGGCTTACCTGTAATCCCCGCTTTAGAACTATCAAAGCACCGGTTTTTTGCTCATCTTCTCCTTCACCCAATGAAACTACTTCATTTTTTTGTGAAGAAATTTCACCTCTAGTATTTCTTTGTGAATGGCGGGATTGGCTCATGAGTCCATACCTGCTTTTTCATATGCCTTTGCAAGTGATGCATACGCTTCTAACCGCATCAATTCTTCGTGGGAGCCTGTTCCCCCAATTACACCGTTATTAAGGAAAATGACTCTATCAGCGAGCTTTATAGTTGATAAACGGTGAGCGACAATCACAAGGCTGATATTTTTTCGGGTTCTAAGCCCATCCAGAATCCGCTTTTCAATAACTGGGTCAACTGAGGAGGTTGAATCGTCTAAGAAAATGATTTGTGGATTACCTATTAGCGCTCGTGCCAATGTGACGCGTTGACGTTGCCCACCTGACAGTGTGACGCCGCGTTCTCCTAGTAGCGTATTTAAGCCATTAGGAAGACGTGAGATGAAGTCGTTAGCCTGAGCGATCTCTATTGCCTCTTGCAATTCGCGGTCTGCGAATTGCCTGCCCAAAAGAATATTTTCTTTCACCGTATCAGCAAACAGAAATGATTCTTGGAAAGCGATAGTGAGCGTTTTCGTTCTATCCGAGGGTTTGATGTCATTAAGAGCGGTATTTGAAAGATATATTTTCCCTGCCGTTGGCTGCTGTAAGCTTCCGACTAAGTCTGCGATTGTTGATTTTCCTACCCCAGTAGGGCCTACGAGTGCAACAACCTCACCGGTTTCTACTGAGAAGCTGATGTTATCGAGAATAAGTTGGTCATCATATCTAGCTTCAACATTTTCTATCCGTAAATTAGCTGGGCTGGCACTGACTGCTTTCGTTCCCTGATGTTGAAGTTGCGATGATTCTAGGTTTAGGACTTCATCGATTCTGTCCAGAGCGACAACTGATCGGGGAAGTTCTTCAAAAAATATTCCTGCTATTCGAACTGGAAATGCGAGTATTCCAAAGAGTGCGATCGCGCTGACGAGTTCTCCAATTGTGAGTGACCCTTTATCAATTAGCCATGTTCCGATCATCAGGAGTGCTATCCCCCCAAGGTTTGGGAGCGCATAAATAGCTGGTTCAAAAACTGCCCGTAGTCGACCTACGCTTATTCGATGCTTTCGAATTTTTTCAGCAGATTTTCGAAGTCGTTCTACTTCTTGGTCTCCTCGACCAAGAGATTTAACAACTAATATTCCATCGAAGCTTTCGTGCACTAATGATGATGTGTTACCTACTGCCTCTTGAACTGAAGATGCGGGTGTAATAACTCTTTGGGAGTAAGACTTATTCATTGCCACTAACAACGGAAATAGCACTAATGCTATCAGCGCTATGGTTGGGTGAATAAGGAAAAGGTTTACTAAGGCGACAATGGCGAGAAAGAATGTTCCAATGGTAAATGCGAGAGGCATCAATGCGAGCGAGGCAATCATCATGTCATTATCAGCATGGGCGAGGAGTTCACCGGGAGATTTCTTCCTGTGAAAGGACATTGGCAAGTCAAGGTACTGATTAAAGAGTTGACGTCGCCAGTAAAGCTCTGTTCCGTACCGTGCACCTGCGAGAAAGTAGCGTCGCAAAAAAGCGCCGAGGCCTCGTGCTAGGCCTACGGCAATAATTAGTGTGAAAGCGAGCCAGAGGTCTCGTTTGTCTAGCGCATTGTTATCTAGGTTAGGGATGATTACGTCATCGGTTGCGTAGCCGAGAACGCGCGTCAGGACTACGGCTGCGATAGAGAAGAGGCATGCTCCAGTGATTGCAATTGCGTGTGAGAAAGGTCGAAGCTTTAGTGATCTAGATATGAGTTTAAGTCCACGTCTGAACTGATTTTTATCGGAACCTTCAATTTCTGTAACTGGTGGTTGCATGTATTAGCCACCTGAGGCTTTATAGATCTTGAGACGTTAATTCCAAGAGGAATTTAATCGCCTTAGGGTTGGGGTTTAAAGTCTATCCACAATCGCTGAGGCAAATTCAGAGCATTTCACTTCTGTTGCTCCATCCATCAATCTGGCAAAGTCGTATGTGACGATTTTTTCACCAATTGTCTGTTCAACAGCCTTGATAATATCATCTGCTGCGTCNCTCCAACCNAGATGCTCAAACATGAGTACCCCNGANAGAAGAACAGATGATGGATTGACTTTGTCTTGNCCAGCGTATTTAGGNGCTGTNCCGTGGGTTGCNTCAAANATGCCNTGTCCNGTGACGTAGTTGATNTTGGCNCCTGGAGCNATTCCTATTCCNCCTACTTGNGCAGCGAGNGCGTCNGATAGGTANTCNCCGTTGAGATTCATCGTTGCNATTACATCAAACTCTGATGGNCTGGTTAGAACCTGCTGAAGTGCGATATCAGCNATNGCGTCTTGNACAAGAATTTTGTCACCGGGGTCTCCTCCGCAGTCGTCCCATCCGATGGCCACATCATCAAATTCTTCTTTGACAAGCTCATATCCCCACTTTTGGAATGCTCCTTCTGTGTACTTCATGATGTTGCCTTTATGAACCCAATGAATGTTTTTTCGTCCTCGCTCAACAGCGTATTTGATTGCTGCTCGTTGGAGCCGTTGAGAACCTGTTCGCGATATTGGCTTTATTCCTAATCCTGAATCTTCACTTATTTCTCTCCCGAAAACTTCTTTGATCATCTCACGGATCGTTTCTGCTTCGGGTGATCCAGCTTCAGCTTCGATTCCGGCATAGATATCTTCTGTGTTTTCTCTGAAGATGACCATGTCAACGAGTTCTGGTTGTTTAACCGGTGATGGTACGCCTTCAAACCATCTGACTGGTCGTAGGCACACGTATAGGTCTAAAAGTTGGCGTAATGCAACATTGAGGCTTCTGAACCCACCTCCAATAGGGGTTGTGAGTGGCCCTTTGATACCGATTAGGTATTCATCAAAAGTGTCAACTGTCTGCTGTGGTAGCCAGTCACCGGTTTCGTTGAATGCTTTTTCTCCTGCGAGAACTTCAATCCATTCAATTGTTCGACCGTACTTACCTGCCGCTGCATCAAGGACGAGTTTTGCAGCGGGCCAAATATCTATTCCAGTGCCATCGCCTTCAATGAAAGGAATTATCGGGTTGTCAGAGACATTGAGTGTGTGATCATCATTTATTGTAATTTTTTCTGCCATATAGCCTGATTGTAGAGGAAATCTGATGAGTTACTTAAATGCAAAGGAAAAAACTCTAAAAGATATCTGCAGTCTTCTCTGCAGCTTCAACGGTATTAGCCATAAGGAACGCTCGAGTCATGGGACCTACTCCCCCGATTCTTGGTGATAACCATCNAGCAACCTGATNNACTTCATCTGCGACNTCCGANAGTAGTTTTTTCCCTTCNAAGCTNACACCTGCCGCTANGACTGCNGATCCNGGTTTAACCATGTCTGCTTTGATCATGTGGGGTGANCCNGCTGCTGCGATNAGAATATCNGCTTGTTTTGTATNNATACTAATGTCTTCNGTTCCNGTATGAGCCACGGTNACTGTTGCGTTAGCGTTTGCTTTTTTGAGAGATAACAGATTTGCTAGTGGTCTTCCGATTNTTAAGCCTCGTCCAACAATTACGACATGTTTTCCTTTGATAGGGACATCGTATTGTTCAAGCAAATATTGTATACCTGCAGGTGTGCATGCCAGTGGGGCTGGGATTCCCTGCACTAATTTTCCTAGATTTACTGGATGCAAGCCGTCTGCATCCTTTTCTGGCAGGACACGGAGAAGTGCTCCTTCATAATCAAGATNTNCGGGGAAAGGGTATTGGATTATGAAGGCATGTATTTGGGGGTTGTTATTGAATGTTTCTATAGCTTCGATTATTTCTTCTTGGGTTGTTAATGCAGGAAGGTTTATTTCTTCCGAGTGCATTCCGAGTTCTTTGCAATCTCGGTGCTTCATCGCAATATAGTTTTTTGATGGATCATCATCACCTACAAGTATTGTTCCCAAACCTGGCATGATTGACTTTTCTTTGAGTTTGGAGATTCTCTTCTTAAGAGTGCTTTTAAGTTCTAGTGAAACTCGTTCACCATCTAATTTGATCGCAACCATAATTTGATAATGCCACGTGGAGGACCAGAAATCCTATTATTTAGTTTGAATCTGGGTTCATTATGAGAATGAAGCGAATTTAGTCTTTGGAATTTCGGTTAATGGTCCATTTGCGAGCTCATTTACTGCTGGTACGGGCTCAGGGTCAGCAAATAATCTTTCATCATCAGGTTTGAACCCTAATTCCTCTATAGGAACTGTCCAATATGATGCTTCAAGAGCGATTCCATTATTGTCGTGGAAGTACACAGATTTGATGATTTGGTGATCAACGATTGTAGTGATGTCGCAGTTAGCACTTTGAAGTCTTTGGATTAGAGATTTGAGATCCTCTTCGGTGGGTAAAGCAAATGAGAGGTGATCAAACTGAAGATCTGTCCGGGTCATAAGGCCCGCCGGTTTCGTAAAGGTTTCTGCACGAGGGTNTTCGAAAAACGCAATGGTATTTCCAGGTCCTAATTCGAAAAAATAATGCCTCATTGGGCCAGCTCGNAGTGTAGCTACTAAAGGCATTCCGAGAACTCCGCAATAGAAACGAACAGTTTCATCCATGTCTGGTGTGATCATTGCTAGATGGTGTATGCCTTGCCATTTTGGTACGGAATTGTCATTGCTGATCATGTTTCTAAGTCTACATGATCTTGAGAATCGTAGAATTTCTCTATTGGTGATCTACGTCACTGGCTATATAAGCACTCGAATATTTTTATTGATCGCTTGATTTTTGGTAGCCCGTGACTTAGTCAAGTATTCTGAATGTGCTATCGAGTTCAAAATGCCAAGCTTCATACCTGAGTCCACTTTTCTGATAACCGCTACATCTGACAACGCTTGTATCACTCCATTGGACATCTGTGTTTAGATCTNCACATAGAGGTGATAGTCCATACAGTTGGGAGCGTTTCACCGGAAGAATAATTGAGTTATTTCCGCACTCGTCCTTATATATTCTGAACGACATTGGTTCTGAAAGGTAAGTAAACGTTCCGGATTCAGTATTTTGACATCCAACGACTTGATGTAACCATTCCCATGATCCGCTGGCAATGTCTATAGCAAGTCCTTGGGTATGTTTAGATTCCTCAGGTTGAAGTGCTCTGGTGAATCCATATAAATAATAAAGGTTTTGTTGCTGAGTGAAAGTTCTGTAGGAGCTATTGACTGAGAAGGTTAAACCATCTGTTTTAGCTGCGTTACACATTTTGTCAAAGGTTTCTATGAAGATAGAAGTAGCTTGCACGGGGCGACCAGCTGAATCATAGGGTACGCATGACGACTGGATAAGTAAGGGATTGTAGGGGTCAGAATCAAAAATATTGATTGTTGGTATCCATTTATTATTTTTTNCATCAGGGAAAGTACATTCATACTTCTCGTAACCTCTTATAGAACAACTGGTTGGGGGTAGTGTTTGTGTTCTTGAACTGTGATGAACGGTTATGAAGCAGTCTGAGTTTCGAAAGATATTTGCTCTGATCGCTTGGCATGATGTCTGCCCATTTAGTGGCAATCCTTTGATGTATTGAAAGCATTGCCACGCATAGAAGAACAGGTGTCTNGGCGGAGGAACAATCTTTGATCTTTGAGTCGGGTCACAAATATGTGTTTTCTTTTCGCAAACCGTTCCAGCCTCTGATGANGGGGCAGACTGGTAAGTCACGGGACAGATTACGTCTTCATGAGTACCAAAGAATAGATTCGTAGTTTTGTCTTCTGATAATGCTGGCGAGGAAAAAAGAAATAGGATACCTAGAAGAATGGTGACGGATAGCATAAGTAATTTTGTGCTTATCAGCATGCGATGTGAGGGGGCGAACGTAGGCATTGCTTCTCTGTTATTAATGTTTGAAATGTCTCTCGCCTGTGAAAACCATTGCTAATCCGGCTTTATTGGCGGCTTCAATGACTTCTTGGTCACGAATAGAACCTCCCGGTTGAATTACTGCTGTACAGCCAGCATTAATTGCTGCGTCTAACCCGTCTGTGAATGGGAAGAAGGCATCGCTTGCGCAGGCTCCCCCTTTTGCCCTGCCCTTCGCTTTTTGGGCGGCGATTTCTCCGGCGTCTCTTCTGTTTTGTTGGCCAGCTCCTATTCCAAGCGCTTGTCTATCCTTAGCTAANACAATGCAGTTGGAACTCACCCTTGCTGCTACACGCCAGGCGAACTCCAAGTCAATCCATTCTTCAACTGTTGGTTCTCTTTCAGTCGCTATTTCCCATTGATTTCGATCTAGTTGAATTCTGTCTGATGTCTGGACAAGGAACCCTCCGTCAATTGAACGAATATCAAACAAAGGGGATCCTGGTGGGTTTGCTTCAATGATTCTGATATTTTTCTTTTCAGTGAGCTTTGTTATTGCAGCTTCCTCAAAGCTGGGTGCGACAATTACCTCTGTGAATACTTCTGATATTTCTTCAGCTAAAGACAAAGGGACTTCTCGATTGACGGCAACAATTCCGCCGAACGCTGATATGGGATCACACGCGTTTGCGCGAATATATGCTTCTGTTATGTCATCATGGGTTGCGAGGCCGCAGGGGTTTGCGTGCTTGATTACGGCGACAGTTGGTTCATCACCCATTGAATGCACGAGCCTCCAGGCAGCTTCTGTATCAAATAAGTTCAGGTAACTCATTTCTTTTCCGTGTAGTTTGGTCGCTTCGTCCCACCAGCCACTACTGTTTGTAAATTTGTATCGTGCTCCGACTTGATGGGGATTTTCTCCGTACCGAAGGTCGTGAACACGGTCAAGAGCCAAATGTAATGAATCGGGTAATGGATCTCCAGCATCGCTACTTTCGTCTGTATCATCCATCCAGCTAACGATCGCTGCGTCGTATCCTGCCGTGTGGGCGAATGCTTTTCGTGCCAACATTTGTTTGGTACCGGATGAGAGGGAACCCGCATTTGTTAGTTCGACAAGGACAACGTCATAATCTGCAGGATCTACGATCACTCCAACATATTGATGGTTCTTGGCTGCTGCTCTGACCATTGTAGGGCCACCTATGTCTATGTTTTCAATACTAGGTTCTGCTTGAAAGGGATATAGGTTACAGACGACGAGGTCAATTGTCTCAATTTCGTTATCAATCAGGTCCTGTTGGTGTTCTTCGTTTTCTCTGTCGGCGAGTATGCCGCCATGGACTTTGGGATGAAGGGTGACGACTCTATGGCCTAGCATGATTGGCGATCCGGTGTAATCAGCTACGTCGGTGACGGGTATGCCTGATTCTGCTATTTGTTTAGCTGTCCCACCGCTTGATAAGAGTTCCCAACCAAGATTATGTAATCCAGTTGCTAATTCTTCAATTCCGATTTTATCGAATACGGAAAGTAAAGCTTTCATTGGTCTCTTTCTATTTGTCCATTTGTTGCAATGATTTTGTTGAGTGTGTCGACGTACAGTTGCCGTTCCACTTTCTTTA